>NZ_JBVJBI010000003.1:410686-446133 GCF_055589745.1 Kitasatospora sp. NPDC041917
GTCCGTTCCACGCAAGGAGTTCACCCATGGCGCGCATGTTCTTCAACGGCCAGGCGATGACCGGCGGCCCCTTCCACAGCAAGGTCGCCGACTCGCTGCTCGGGCCGGCCAGGACCGCCCCCGGCTACCGATTCTTCTCCATCGACCACAGCGGCGGGACGGACGTCTGCCCGGGGCTGCTGGCGGACCCGGAGGCGGGCACCGCGATCGAGGGCGAGCTGTACGACATCCCGCTGGAGCGACTGCGCGACGTCATCCTGCCGGGCGAGCCGCGCGAACTGGAACTGGGCGTGATCGAGTTGGAGGACGGCTCGGCCTGCCTGTCGATGCTGCTGGCCCGCGGCGAGGTCGAGCGCGGGGTGCACCGCGAGATCACCCACCACGGCGGCTGGCGCGCCTACCTCAGGACGATCGGACGCGAGGCCTGACGGCGGACGGCCCGCGCCGGCCGGGGTGGATGACGGATGACAGCTGACAACTTTCATCATCTGTCATCTGTCATCCGTCCGCTGAAATCCGTCGCTGAAATCCGTTCGCCGAAAGCCGTCAGCCCCCCGCCGCGAGGTGCCGGCGCCCCGCCACCACCGCGTCGCCCAGCCGGCTGCGCCGGTACAGCACGCTGCGGCCGAGCCGGTTGCGCTCCAGCAGCCCGGCCGCCGCGAGCGCGCCCAGGTGGCGGCTGACCGCACCCGGGGTGACCCCGAGCCGGTGCGCCAGCTCCGTCGTGCTGGCCGGGGTCTCCAGCAGTGCCAGCAGCCTGGCCCTGGGGGCGCCGATCAGTCCGGCCAGCGGCCCGTCGGCCACCGCCCCTGCCCCGGCGCCGGCGGGCCCCAGGCCCTCGGCCATCGTCGCCTTGCCGCGCGCCGGGTAGCAGACCAGCGGCGGCCCCGCCTGGGTGACATCGGTCTGCGCCCCGAGCCCGAACAGCGTCGGGATCAGCACCAATCCGCGCCCGGCGACCTTCACCGTGGTGCCCACCGCCTTCACCGCCGGGTGCGGGTCGACGAGCCGCAGCACCCCGGCGTGCCAGCTCAGCCTGGCGTCGAGGTCCGCGAACAGCCCGTCCGCCCCGTGCTCCGAGAGCATCCGCCCCCGGTGGGCGATGTCCGCCTCCAGCACCGAGCGGGCGCGCGGCCACCAGGCGGGGGCGAGGCAGCGCGTCCAGTACGCGTCCAGCGCCTCGGCCGTCCGGGCGGCCAGCGCCGCCGGGTCGTCGATCAGCCCGGCCAGTACCGGCGGCAGCGGGCTGGGTTTCCCGCCGCCCCGGTAGGCCTCCAGTACGTCGGCCCGCACCACCTCCGGCGGGGTGGCCGCCAGCCGCGCCAACTCGGCCGAGAAGTCCGGACGGGGGCCGAGCGGACGGGGCGTGAGGAAGTCCGGCACGAAGCCGACCGGCGCGATCATCGACTCCAGCAGTGCGGTGTCCAGCGTCTCGTAGTGGTCCTGCCAGCCGGCGATCCACGGCTGCTGCTCCGGGTAGCGCAGGGGCCAGCGGCGGGCGCGCAGGCTCAACACCGCCTCCTGCAGGGCGGAGTAGCCGAACCAGGTGGCGGCGAGGTCGTCGACGCCCAGATGGAACTCGAACATTGACCGTAACGGTAAAAGAGTTCCGCCGCCGGGGGAAGCCCGCTGTCCTACTGCCATGACCTCTGCCGCGGTGCTTCCCTCCGCCGTCCGACGGCTGCTGCCGGCCGACCCCCTGCTGCGCAGGCTCGCCCTGATGAGCCTGGTGAACACCGTCGGCAACGGTCTGTTCGTGACCGTCGGCGTGCTGTTCCTGACCCGCTCCGTCGGCCTGACCCCGGGCCGGATCGCGCTCGGGCTGAGCGCGGCCGGCGTCTGCGGGGTGTTCGCCGGGCTGCCGATGGGCCGGCTCGCCGACCGGGTCGGCAGCAAGCGGCTGCTGATGGTGGTCGGGCCGCTGGAGGCGCTCGCCGTGGTCGGCTACGCCTTCGTGCACTCCTTCGCCGCCTTCGTCGCCCTGGCCTGTGCGGCCACGGTGCTGGAGCGCGGCGCGGCGGCGGTGCGCAGCGCCCTGATCGCCCGGACGCTGCCGGCCGAGAGCCAGGTGCGTTCACGGTCGCTGCTGCGCTCGGTGATGAACGCGGGGCTGGTGGTCGGGTCCGGCGGCGCGGCGCTGGCGCTGCAGTCCGACAGCTACGCCGGGTACGTCACCGTGATGGTCCTGGACGCCGCGAGCTTCCTGGGTGCGACGGCGCTGCTGGCCGGCCTCCCCGTCCGTGACCTGACGGTCGGCCGGGACGGTGCCCCGGAGGCCGCCGCGGGACGGCGGACGGTGCTGCGCGACCGCCGCTACCTGCTGGTCACCGTGCTGCACGCGCTGCTGGAGCTCCAGCTCCCGGTGCTCACCGTGGGGATCCCGCTGTGGGTCGTGCTCGCGACGGACGCGCCGGCGGCGGTGGTCGCGGCGGTCAGCGTGGTCAACTGCCTGCTGGTGGTGGTGTTCCAGGTCCGGGCGAGCCGGGATGTGGACGACGTTCCGTCGGCGGCCTGGGCCTGTGCCCGGGGCGGCCTGCTGCTGGCGGGCGGCTGCCTGCTCTACGCGGCGGCGCAGTCGGGCCCGGCCGCGGTCGCCACCGCGGCGATCCTGGTCGGCGCCCTGGTGCACAGCCTCGGCGAGCTGCTCACCTCGGCGGGCGGTTGGACGCTGAGCCTGGACCTGGCCGATCCGCGTTCCCACGGCGAGTACCAGGGCGTGTTCATGAGCGGCCAGGCGGCGGCCCACGTGATCGGCCCGCTGGTGATCAGCCTGACCGTGGTCGACCACGGCGTGGTCGGCTGGGCCGTCCTGGCCGGTGTGTTCGTCCTCGCGGGCGCCGCTCTCCCGGCCGCCGTCCGGTACGCGGAGCAACCGGCCGCCGCCCGCTGACCACGAACCCTGGTCAACCGGCCCCGGTCAACGGGCCCTGCTCCGCGGCCCCGGTCAACGGCCCCCGGTCCACGGGCCCGGTCAAACGAGACCCGAACCGCGGCCCCCGATCGTCCGGCCCGCTTCCCACGGGGGTGGGAGCGGGCCGGAGGCACGCCGCGGCCCCGGATCCTCGCCGTGGATCCGGGGCCGGGGTCCGCACACCCGTCGGGGTGTGCGGAGCCCGGGGGCGCACCGTCCCTGGGCGCTCCCGGAGTCAGGGGTGGGCGTCAGAGCGGACGGGCCGCCAGTTCGCGGGCGGCGCGGGCGCAGTCGCGCGCGATCCGGTCCTCGTCGACGGTGGTCAGGCGCCCCTTCTCGACCACCGCGTTGCCGTTGACGAACAGCACCGACAGCGGCGGGAGCGCCCCGAAGGTGAGCGCGGCGACCGGGTCGGCGATGGACGAGTGCATGATCCCGTCGATCTTCCACAGCGCCAGGTCGGCGAGCTTGCCGGCCTCGATCGAGCCGATCTCGTCCTGCCGGCCGAGCACCCGGGCGCCGCCCATGGTGCCCAGGCGCAGCGCCTGCCGTCCGGTCAGTGCGGTGGGGGAGCCGTGCAGGCGGTTGATCAGCAGCGCGTTGCGCAGCTCCGTGCCCAGCTCGCCGGATTCGTTGGAGGCGGTGCCGTCGACGCCGAGCCCGACCGGGACGCCGGCCCGGAGCATGTCGGGCACCCGGGCGATGCCGGCCGCCAGGCGGGCGTTGGAGGACGGGCAGTGGGCGACGCCGGTGCCGGTCTCGGCGAACTTGGCGATGTCGGAGTCGTTCATGTGCACGCAGTGCGCCATCCAGACGTCCTCGCCGAGCCAGCCGACCGACTCGAAGTAGTCGGTCGGCCCCATGCCGAACAGCTCCTTGCAGAACTGTTCCTCCTCGGCCGTCTCCGAGCCGTGGGTGTGCAGCCGGACGCCCTTGCGGCGGGCGAGTTCGGCGGACCGGCGGAGCAGGTCGGTGGAGACGGAGAAGGGGGAGCAGGGCGCGATGGCGATGTGCAGCATCGAGCCGAAGGAGGAGTCGTGGTACCGGTCCACGGCGGCCTCGGAGGCGGTCAGGATGTCGTCCAGCTCCTCGACCGCGTGGTCCGGCGGCAGTCCGCCGTCCTTCCGGGAGCGGTCCATCGAGCCGCGCAGCGCGGTGAAGCGCAGGCCGAGTTCCCGGACGGCCTCGATGGAGGCGCCGAGGACGTCGCCGCCACCTTTCGGGAAGACGTAGTGGTGGTCGGAGGCCGTGGTGCAGCCGGACTTGAGCAGTGCGGCGGCGGAGCCCTGGGCGGCGGCGTGCACGAGCTTGTCGTCGATCCGGGCCCAGGTCGGGTAGAGGGCGACCAGCCAGTCGAACAGGATGTGGTCCTGGGCCAGGCCGCGGGTGATCCACTGGTAGAAGTGGTGGTGGGTGTTGACCAGGCCGGGGGTGATCAGGTGGCCCTCGCCGTTGATCCGGCGCACCACGTTGTCCAGCCACGCGGGGGCGGGGCCGTCGCCCACCGTCTCGATGGTGTTGCCGAGGACGACCACGTGGCCGCGGGCGTACTCGGTGTCGTTCGCGTCCACGGTGGCGATCGCGGCGTTCTCGATCACGATCCGCTGGTCGGCGGGCGGGGGCTGGACTGCCATGGTGTGACTCCTTGGGGGAGGGCCGGGAAGGGCCGGGGGAGGGCGCGCACCGCATGGTGCACGCCCCTCCCGGGCCGGTCAGGACGGTGTCGCCGTCGGTACCGTCGCGCCGGGGGCCTGGCCGGACCCGGACCCGCGGGCGGCTCCGACGTGGTGGAAGAGCAGGTTGAGCAGGACGGCCATCACGCAGCCGGCCGAGATCCCCGAGTGCATCAGGGTCCGGACGGCCTCCGGGAAGGAGTCGTAGAACGTCGGCACGGCGATCGGGACGATGCCGACACCGAGGGAGACCGACACCAGGATGGTGTGCGAGCCGGACTCCATGCCGGCCTCCGCGAGGGTGCGGATGCCGCTGGCCGCGACCGTGCCGAAGAGCACGATCCCGGCGCCGCCGAGGACGGGCTGCGGAACCAGGGAGACGACCGAGCCCAGCACGGGGAACAGCCCCAGCAGGACCAGGATGCCCCCGCCGGCCGCCGCGAGGCAGGCACGAACTCCGGTGGGTGGGGGGTGGGGGTGGAGAAACCGCCGGTGCGGATGGAACGGCTGGTGCGGATGGAACGGCTGGTGCGGGTGGAACCGCGGGAGCGGTTGCCGTGGATGGAGCGGTCCGCCCGCACCCGACCGGTCCGTGGGGGCCGGAGGTGCGGCGATTTCCGGGCGGCGTCCACCGGGTGGGGGAGGTCAGGCGACCGGGATGACCGGGACGACGCCCTCGCGGTGCACGGTGCCCTCGATCAGGCCGTACATGCGGTCCGCGGCGAAGTAGACCTCGTTGTCGTTCTTGAGGCCGAACGGTTCCAGGTCGACCAGGAAGTGGTGCTTGTTCGGCAGTTCGAGGCGGACCTCGTCCACCTCGGCGCGGTTGTTGAGGACCCGGGTGCCCATCGCGTGCAGGGTCTGCTGCAGCGAGTAGGAGTAGGTCTCGGCGAAAGCCTCCAGCAGGTGCCGCCTCACCCGGGTGTAGGAGCGGTTCCAGTGGGGCTGGGCCTCGCCGTCCTTCCCGCTGTAGCCGAACTTCCAGCGGGCGGTGACCTGGGTGGCGAGGATGCGGTCGTACGCCTCCTGGAGGGTGGTGTAGCCGTCCTTGATGTAGCCCCAGAACTCCGAGTTGGTGGAGTTCATGACGACGAGGTCCTTCAGGCCGGAGACGACCTGGACGGACTCCCCGTCGTAGACGATCTCGCTGGTGCGCACCTCCTGGCCGCTGCGGACGAAGGAGTGGCCCACCTCCTCCGAGCCGATGAAGCGGGCCGAGCTGTCCGGCGTCCTGATCCGGTCCCAGGCGTACTCCTCGATCCGGATCCGGGCGCTGTGCACGACGCCGCGCTCGGTGTCGTCGACGAAGTGGCGCGCCAGGAGGATGCCGAACGCCTCGGCCGACTCGATGCCGTGCTCCTTGGCGAAGGCGTAGACGGTGTTCTTGGTGGTGTCGGTGGGGAGGCAGTTGGCGTTGGACCCGGTGAGGTGGACGTCCTCGAACTCGCCGCGGAGCGAGACCGAGACGTTCAGGTCCTTGATCTCGTGCCGGGAGGAGTCGCGGTGGATCCGGACGATGCGGTTCTCCGCCTTGCCGTACTGGTTCTGACCGAGCACGTGGGCCATGACGTGGCTCCTAAGCTTTTCAAGGTCGGTCCACTAGCTTCCGCGGTAGACCGAGTATCCGAACGGGTTGAGCAGCAGCGGCACGTGGTAGTGGTGCTGTTCGGGCGCGACCGTGAAGACGATCGAGACCTCGGGGAAGAACGGCGGTTCGGCGGACTTGAGCGCGTGGTACGCGCCGGTGCCGAAGAGCAGCCGGACGACCGAGCCCGCCTCCACGGCCGGCAGGTCCGCGACCCGGCCGTCGGAGTCCGTGGCGGAGGTGCCGAGCACCTGCCAGCCACCCTCGGTGTGCAGTGCGAGCTCGACCGGGACGCCTTCGGCCGGCCGGCCGAGGCTGGTGTCGAGCACGTGGGTGGAGATGCCGGTCATGGGTGAAGTGGCCTTACTGATGGCAGAGGTGATGATGCGTCAGATTTTCGCTGGGATTCCCGGGAAGGTTCGGTGCGACAGCATGTGACGGTACGTCAGAACGTGTCGAGCAGGCGGTCGAGCCGGATGTCGTTGATCTTGCGCAGCTCCTCGCGGACGGTCTCCGCCTCGGCGGCGGCGTCGTTGGGGTGGCGCTCGCGCAGGGCGGCGAGCATGCCGACCGCGGTGCGGCCGGTCGCGCAGATCAGGAACACGTGGCCGAACTTGGCCTCGTAGGCGGCGTTGGCCTCGCGCAGTTCGTCGAGGACCGCCTGGTCCACGCCCCGGATCCCGGCCTGTTCGCGCTCGGAGGTGGCGTCGCCCGCCACGGGCGTGCCGATCCGGGCGTGTCCGGCCATCGCGTCGCGCAGGTCCTCGGTCGTCAGCGACGCCATGGCCGCCGCGTTGGCGGCGAGCAGGGCCTCACGGTCGGACCACGGCTGGGCCGCCGCGACCGCGGCGGCCCAGCGGGGGCTGGAGCACACCTCCAGCAGGATCTCTTCCAGCTCCGCGGCGTCGGCCGCGGCCAGGGCGTCAAGGGCGTGGGGGTGGTTGGTCACGGGTGGACCTCCTGAAGAGTGGTGCCACCCGGACAAGCTAGATCGACCCCACCCGGCCGTCAACACTTTGTTGAACTGTTGGTGGTTACGTTTTGAACCGGGCCGCGATGCCGGGCCCTTTCGTGTGCGATTCGCCAAGTGTGCCCCGCCGCAGGCCGATCCACTCCTGCCGTGCCGGCGGGGTCACCCGTTCGGAAGCCCCCGGGGCGGGGGCCCGCACGTGCCCCGGAGGGCGTCGAACCGGGGCGTCAGGACGGCTTGGCGCCGTCCTGGCGGTTCAGGTAGTTGTACACGGTGAAGCGGCTGACGCCCAGGGCGGAGGCGACGGTCTCCACGCCGTGGCGGACGGTGAAGGCGCCGCGCTCCTCCAGCAGGGCGACGACCCGCTGCTTCTCCAGCCGGTCGAGCCCGGCCAGCGGGCGGCCGTCGAACTGGCGGGTCATCTCGGTGAGCAGCCGGTCCAGCGCGCTGCCCAGGTGGGGCAGTCGGACGGCCAGGGCCGGGACGCCCTCCCACTCCAGGACCACGTCGTCGGGCTTCGCCTCGTCCAGGGGGACGGGCGTCGCGCCGACCGCGGCCAGCAGCGGCTTCACCGCCGCGGCGAGCGGGTGTTCCACGTTCTCGGTCACGGCGTACCGTCCTCCTCGCCCAGCACGCTGACCTGGACCGAGATCCGGGTCGCCCCGGCGTCCAGGGTCTCCCTGAGCAGCTTGGTCACCGCCGCGAGGACCTGCTCGGCCCCGCCCTCGGCGCCGGTGCCGAAGGGGCCGACCGACACGGCCAGGCCGGCCTCGTCGACGACCTTGCGGGCCGCCGCGGCGTGCTCCGGGAACGTGTCCAGTTCGAACGGTTCTGTCGTGAACTCCACCATCAATCGCACGGGGTCACTGTAGCGAGCGGGGGTGCGGGCGGGCAGGGCCCGGGTGATCGAACAGTCCGGCCCCGGGCGGCGGCATGCCCATGAGGCGGCTTCAACAAATTGTTGCGACTCCCTTGGCACTCGCTCGGCGGGCCGGAGATGTTTCCACCATACAGAATTCCTCTTCCGGATCGTGGAAGTTCCGGGTGAAGGAAGGGAGAAGAAAGGTGAGCGACGTGACCGCGGCAGCCCAGCACGGCTTCACGGTCAACCTGTCGATCCTGTTCGGCGAACTGCCGCTCCTGGAGCGCCCCGCCGCGGCCGCCGCGGCCGGCTTCACGGCCGCCGAACTGTGGTGGCCCTTCGGGGCGGAGCACGACCCCTCGCAGGCCGAACTGGACGCGCTGCGCAAGGCGTTCACCGACGCCGGCGTACGGCTCACCGGCCTGAACCTCCTGGACGACCTGAGCCGGGGCGCCCGCGGCACCGTCTCGGTGCCGTCCGAGCGGGACCGCTTCCGCGCCAACCTCCCGGTCGCCGCGGAGCTCGCCGCCTCGCTCGGCGCCACCGCGCTCAACGCGCTGTACGGCGACCGGGCCGAGGGCGTCGACCCGGCCGAGCAGGACGCGCTCGCGCTGGAGCACCTGGTGCTCGCCGCGCGGGCCGCGCACGGGATCGGCGCGATCCTGCTCGTCGAGGCCCTGAACAAGGACGAGTCGCCGCACTACCCGCTGGTCTCGGCCGCCGCCGCCGTCGAGGTCGTCGACAAGGTCAACGCCGCCACCGGCCTCGGGAACGCCAGGTTCCTCTGCGACCTGTACCACCTGGCCAGGAACGGCGAGGACCTGCCGGCGGTCATCGACGCGTACGCCGACCGGATCGGCCACGTGCAGATCGCCGACCACCCGGGCCGCAACGAGCCCGGCACCGGCGACCTGGACTTCGAGGACCTCTTCGCCAGGCTCACGGCCGCGGGTTGCAGCGGTTCGATCGGCCTGGAGTACCGCCCCTCCACCGGCGTCAGCGCCGACAGCTTCGGGTGGCTGCCGCGCGAGCTGCGCGCCGTCGGGTAGCCGGCCGCGCGGCGGAGCCGATGAGCGCCGCCGAGCCGCATGGCGCCGACGTGCGCGCCGCCGAGCCGTGTGCCGCCGACTCGCGCGGCCTCGCCGGGCCTCGCCGCCGACCCACCCGACCTCCCACCCGCACACGTAAGGAAACTCGACGCGATGAGCCGCAAGATCGCCTTCATCGGCCTCGGCATCATGGGCAGCCCGATGGCCGCCAACCTGGTCAGGGCCGGCCACCACGTCACCGGCTTCAACCTCACCCGGCCGCCGATCAACGTCCTGGTCGCGGCCGGCGGCCACGGTGCCACCAGCATCGCGGACGCGGTGAAGGACGTCGAGGTGGTCATCACCATGGTCCCGGCCGACCCGCAGGTCGAGCAGGTCGTCCTGGGCGAGGGCGGGGTGGTGGAGAACGCCGCGCCCGGCACCCTGGTGATCGACATGTCCTCGATCACCCCGCAGACCTCGATCAAGGTCGAGGCCGCCGCCGGGGAGAAGGGCGTCCGCACCCTGGACGCCCCCGTCTCCGGCGGCGAGGCCGGTGCCGTCGAGGCCGTCCTGTCGATCATGGTCGGCGGCGCCGCCGAGGACTTCGCCGAGGCCCGGCCGCTGTTCGACGCGCTGGGCACCACGGTCGTCCACGTCGGCCCGGCCGGCGCCGGCCAGACCGTCAAGGCCGCCAACCAGCTGATCGTCGCGGTCAACATCCAGGTGCTCGCCGAGGCCGTCGTGTTCCTGGAGAACGCCGGCGTCGACCTGGCGGCCGCGCTGGACGTGCTCGGCGGCGGCCTGGCCGGCTCCACGGTGCTCAACCGCAAGAAGGCGAACATGCTGAACCGCGAGTTCGCCCCCGGTTTCCGGATCGACCTGCACCACAAGGACATGGGCATCGTCACCGACGCCGCCCGCGCCGTGGGCGCCGCGCTGCCGGTCGGCGCCGTGGTGGCCCAGCTGGTCGCCTCCGCCCGGGCCAACGGCGACGGCTCGCTCGACCACTCGGCGCTCCTGCGCGGCGTCGAGCGGCTCTCCGGGCGCGGGGCCGCACAGGGCGGGTCCGACCGGCCCTGATCCCCGGGGGCTCCCTCGCGGAGCCCCCGGCCCGAGCTCCTCCTGGCGGCGTGTACCCATTCCGGTCGTGCCCGCGCCGCCAGGAGGCCAGGCCCGGCCGGCGTGCGGGCCGGGGCTCATCCGTCCGCCCGCCGGCCGCCCCGGCCCGGGCACTGGCCCCCCGGGGCACCCGGGCCCATGCTGGACGCACACCGCGGAGCCACCGCCGGACCCGTACGGAAGCGAGGACCGCACCATGCCCGCCATCCCCCACCAGGGCCATGTGGTCGTCGCCCCCGACAAGTTCAAGGGCAGCCTGGAGGGCGCCGAGGCGGCGGCCCGGATCGCCGCCGGCATCCGGCGTGCCGCGCCCGGCACCGAGGTGCGCGAACTGCCCGTCGCCGACGGCGGCGAGGGCACCCTGGCCGCCGCGCTCGCGGCCGGGTTCGGCCGGGTCCCGGTCAAGGTGGCCGGCCCGACCGGCCTGCCGGTGGACGCCGCGCTGGCCGTCCGGGACGACACCGCCGTGGTCGAGCTGGCGCAGGCCTCCGGCCTCGCCCGGCTGCCCGGCGGTCGCGCCGCCCCGCTCACGGCCGGGTCCTACGGGGTCGGCCAGCTGATCGCCAGGGCGGTCTCGCTCGGCGTGAAGCGGATCGTGCTGGGCCTGGGCGGCAGCGCCGGTACGGACGGCGGCGCCGGCATGGTGCAGGCGCTCGGGGTACGGCTGCTCGACGCCGGCGGCGCCGAACTGCCGCCCGGTGGCGCCGCGTTGCGCCGGCTCGCGGAGATCGACCTCGGCCCGCCGGCCGAGGCCCTGGGCGGGGTCGAGGTCGTGGTGGCCTGCGACGTGGACAACCCGCTGCTCGGCCCGCGCGGCGCCCCGGCCGTCTACGGCCCGCAGAAGGGCGCCGACGGCGAGGACCTGGTGGTGCTGGAGGAGGGGCTGACCCGGTTCGCCGACCTGGTGGCCGAGGCCACCGGGCGGGACCTTCGGGAGGCGCCCGGCGCCGGCGCCGCGGGCGGGGTGGGCTTCGCCGCCCTGGCCCTGCTCGGCGCCACCATGCGCCCGGGCATCGAGCTGCTGCTCGACCTGTTGGGCTTCGACGGGGCCGTGCGCGGGGCACGCCTCGTCGTGACCGGCGAGGGCTGCCTGGACGCGCAGACGCTCCACGGCAAGGCCCCCGCCGGAGTCGCCGCCGCGGCCGCCCGGGCGGGGGTTCGGGTGGCCGCCGTGGCGGGCCGGCTGGAGCTCTCCGAGCCCGAGTGGCGGGCCGCCGGTTTCACCGCCGCGATCGCCCTGACCGATCTGGCCGAGCGGCCGGGGGAGAGCATGACCAGGGCCGGTGAGCTGGCCGAACTCGCGGGGGAGAGGCTGGCCGGCGAGCTGCTGCCGGGCTGAACCCCGGCACGTACCGGACCGTCCGCGGGCCCGCGCCTCACGCGTTCAACCATTGACGTTTTGTTGAAGGCGGGCCTAGGCTCCCGGCAATCCTTCGCCTCCACCCTGCTCCACCACCCTCGACTCCCAGGTTTCGGAGGTCCCCCATGCCTTTCGGCCGGCCCACGGTGATCCGCTCCCGCCGGGCGGTCCTGCCCGACGGCGAGCGCCCCGCGGACGTGCTGATCCAGGGCGGGACGATCACCCGCACGGCCCCGCACGGCTCGCTGGCGGCCGCCGGGGGCGAACTCGTCGACCTCGGTGACACCGCCCTGCTGCCCGGCCTGGTCGACACCCACGTGCACGTCAACGAGCCCGGCCGCACCGAGTGGGAGGGCTTCGCCTCCGCCACCCGGGCCGCCGCGGCCGGTGGCGTCACCACGATCATCGACATGCCGCTCAACTCGATCCCGCCCACCACCACGGTGGCGGGGCTGGCGCTCAAGCGGAGGACCGCCGAGGGCCAGGCCTGGGTCGACCTCGGCTTCTGGGGCGGCGCCGTCCCCGGCAACGTCGCCGACCTCGAACCGCTGCACCGGGAGGGCGTGTTCGGCTTCAAGAGCTTCCTCGCCCCCTCCGGGGTGGACGAGTTCCCGCCCGTCGAGGCCGCGGACCTGGAGGCGGCGCTGGCGGAGCAGGCCCGGATCGGGGCGCTGGCGATCATCCACGCCGAGGACCCGGCCGTGCTCGCCGCCGCCCCGCAGCAACCCGGCGTCCACTACCGGGACTTCCTGGCCTCCCGGCCCGCCGGCGCGGAGACCGCGGCGGTCGCCCGGCTGCTCGACGCGGCCCGGCGCACCGGCGCCCGGGTGCACGTCCTGCACGTCTCCTCCGCCGCCGTCCTGCCGCTGCTGCGGCAGGCCCGCGAGGACGGCGTACGGGTGACCGCCGAGACCTGTCCGCACTACCTGACGCTCGCGGCCGAGCAGGTGCCGGACGGCGACACCGCCTTCAAGTGCTGTCCGCCGATCCGCGACGAGTCCAACCGGGACGCGCTCTGGGAGGCCCTGGCGAACGGCGAGTTCATCGCCGTCGTCTCCGACCACTCGCCGTCCACCCCCGATCTCAAGCTGCTGCCCGAGTACGGTGGCAGCGGCGACTTCGCGGCCGCCTGGGGCGGCATCGCCTCGCTCCAGCTCGGCCTGCCGGCCGTCTGGACCGAGGCCCGCCGCCGCGGCCGCACCCTGTCCGACGTGGTGCGCTGGATGTCCGCCGGACCGGCCGAACTGGTCGGCCTCACCGGCACCAAGGGCGCCATCGCCGCCGGTCACGACGCGGACCTGGTCGCCTTCGACCCCGAGGGCGGCTTCGCCGTCCGGGCGAGCGGGCTGCACCACCGCAACCCGGTGACCCCCTACGCCGGCCGGACCCTCACCGGCGCGGTGCGCACCACCTGGCTGCGCGGCCGCGAAGTGGACCCCGCGGCCCGCCCCTTCGGCCGGCAGCTCGCCCGGCCCCGATCCCGTCCCACCACCACCCCGCCCGTACGCGCCTGAAGGAGAGTCAGTGACCACTGCCGACACCCCGAGTGCTCCCTTCACCGAGCTGGTCGACCTGGCCTCCCGACTGCTCGGCGCGGGCGTCGTCGCCACCAACGAGGACACCTTCGCGGACGCCGAGAACCTGCTGGTCGCCAAGCCGGCCGAGTTCCGCCCGCACACCTTCGGCCACAAGGGCCAGATCATGGACGGCTGGGAGTCCAAGCGCCGTCGCGGGGTCTCCGCCGAGCAGCCGCACCCCACCGACGAGGACCACGACTGGACGATCGTGCGGCTCGGCGTCGCCGGGGTGGTCCACGGCGTGATCGTGGACACCGCCCACTTCACCGGCAACTACCCGGAGTCCGCCTCGGTCGAGGCCGCGTCCGTCCCCGGCCACCCCTCGCCCGAGGAACTCCTGGGCGCCGAGTGGACCACGATCGTGCCGCGCACCGCGCTGAGCGGCGACACCGCCCACGAGTTCGCCGTCGCGGACGGCACCCGTTACACCCATGTGCGGCTGAACATCTTCCCGGACGGCGGCGTCGCCCGGCTGCGGGTGCACGGCGAGGTGCTGCCCGACCCGCGCGAACTGGACGGCCTCACCTTCGACCTGGCCGCCCAGGAGTACGGCGGCGTGGCCGAGGCGGCGTCCGACCGCTACTTCTCCTCCCCGCACAACCTGAACGCTCCCGGCCGCGCCTCCGTCATGGGCGACGGCTGGGAGACCCGGCGTCGGCGCGACAAGGCCAACGACTGGGTGCAGATCGCCCTGGCCGGGGGCGGTGAGGTCCTGGCCGCCGAAGTGGACACCTCCTGCTTCGTCGCCAATGCCCCCGGCTGGGCCGACCTGATCGGCTTCGACGCCTCGACCGGGGCGGACCCGGCCGACGGCGAGTGGTTCGAACTCCTGCCCCGCACAAGGCTCCAGCCCGACACCCGGCACCGCTTCCGGCTCGACGCCGGCCGCCCGGTGACCCACGTGCGCATCAACGTCCACCCGGACGGCGGCCTGGCCCGCCTCCGGCTCACCGGCCGCCTCACCGGGGCCGGCCGCGCGGCCCTCGCGCTGCGCTGGTTCAACGCCCTCCCGGCCGCCGAGGCCGTCGCGGCCCTCACCGGGGCCGGTGCCGCCGCGCAGGAGGCCGCCGCGCTGACCGCCGCCCGTCCCGCGGCCGACCCGGTGACGGCCGCGACCGTCGTCCGGAGCCTGTTCGGCGGCTGACGATCCGTCGGCTTCCTCGCCCGGATCCCGTGGAGCCCGTGGAACCCGTCCGGGCGGGGATCTGACGATGCGTCATTCACCCCTCGGCGCACCGCCCTACGGCGTGGTGGAGCGCAACCTCGCCCACTTCCACGCCGCGGACGAGGAGTTCGGCGCCCGGCTGGCCGCCGCCGTCACCACCCTGCGGGCGGGCGACGAGGGCTGAGCGCCGGCGGCGGGCCGGCCCACCATCCGCACCACCGTCCCCACGGCCGCCGGGCCCGCACCCGGCGGCCCCGCGGGCGGGCTCCTCCCCCCTGGGCAGTGGGGGAGGAGCCCGCCGCGTCGTCCCAGGTCGGGCGGCGGGGCGCCACGGATTGTCCACGGATATGCACGGACGGCAGCCGTCGGAGCCGCCGGGTCGATAGGCTGGTGGGTGCCCGCGGTCGCTCCGTGGGGGGACATCGGAAGGGGACGACATGTCGACACCAGCCCCGGGTCGTCACGCCGCTTTGGACCAGGGCCCGACGGGCTCGTTCACCTCCCTCCAGCACGCCCTCAGACTGCTGGAGGCGGTCGACCGCCACCCCGACGGTGCCACCCTGGTGGCCCTCGCCCGGGAGACCTCGCTCGGGCTGCCCACCGTGCGTCGGCTCGCCGAGATCCTGGAGGTCGAGGGCTATCTCCAGTGCCAGGACGGCGGTTGGCTGCTGGGCGGCACCTTCGCCCTGCTCGGCCAGCACAACCGGGAGCAGCTGGTGAAGGCCCGGCTCAACCGCAAGCTCGCCGAACTCCGGGACGAGCTGGGCGCCGCCGTGTACTTCAGCCGGTACCACGACGGCGAGTTGTCGGTGGAGGCGGTCTCGGCCGCCGACTACGCGCCGGCCGTGCAGGAGTGGGTGGACTTCCGGGCCACCGCGCACGCCAGCGCGATCGGCAAGTGCCTGCTCGGTCAGCTGGACGCGGACGCCCGGCGGGACCACCTCTCCCGGCACCCGGTCGCCCGGCTCACCTCCCGCACCGTCACCGACGCCGACCAGCTGATGCACCGGTTGGAGCGGCAGCCGGCCACGGTGCCGGTGCTGGACATCCAGGAGTACGCGCTGGGCACGGTGTGCGCGGCGGTGCCGATCACGGCGGGCAGTACGGTCGGCTGCCTGGCCACCTCGATGCCGGCGGACAGTGTCCACAAGCTGAAGGCGGCCGCCGAGCTGCTGGCGGCCCGGGCGGCGCCGCTGATGCTGGCGATGGCGGTCTGACGTCAAGCCGGCGGTCGCGCACACGAGTTCGAGGAGGCCCTGCCGGGAGACCGGTGGGGCCTCCCGCGTTTCCCGTGGTGGCCGCCGGTGCGCGGCACTTATTAGACTCGATGTCGATAAGGGTGGCCGAACCCCTTGTCCTGACCGCTACCCGCGAGTACGTTTCCCTGGAGCCGAGCCGCCGCCCCCAGGTCAGGAGGGCCTGCCATGCCCCGTTCCACCCCCGTCCCCGCCCTCGCCGCCCCCGCCGCGCGCGTGCACGACAGCCTCGTGCTGGAACCCCGGGACGTCCGCTTCGACTGGGCCCAGCTGCCGCTGCACTGGATCCCGGACGAGCCGATGGCCACCCACGTCATCAACGTGCTGCACCTGCTGCTGCCCGAAGGGGAGCGGTGGTTCGTCAAGGTGTTCAAGGAGGCGCTGCCGCTCATCCGGGACGAGCAACTGCGCGAGGAGGTCCTCGGGTTCATCGGACAGGAGGCCATCCACGCCGAGGCGCACCAGGAGGTCCTGGACCACCTGCTCGGCCAGGGGCTCGACCCGCGGCCGTACGTCCGGCAGATCTCCTGGCTGTTCCAGCGCGTCCTCGGCGACAAGCCGGGCCTGACGCCGGACCGGCGGCGGGAGAACGTCATCGAGCGGGTCGCCTTCATCGCGGCGATCGAGCACTTCACCGCCTTCCTCGGCAACTGGGCGCTCAACTCCCCGGGCCTGGACCGGGCCAAGGCCGACCCGACGATGCTCGACCTGCTGCGCTGGCACGGCGCGGAGGAGGTCGAGCACCGCAGCGTCGCCTACGACCTGATGGTCCACCTGGACCCGGGCTACCTGCGCAGGGTGCGCGGAATGGTGGTCTCCGGGCCGCTGCTCGTCCACCTCTGGGTGCGCGGCGCCCGCTTCCTGCTCGCCGCCGACCCCTCCCTCGAAGGCCGGCTCAAGCCCACCTGGCGGGAGGCCGGCCGGATCGCCAGGCGCGGACTGCTGCCGGACCCGGTCAAGTCGATCCGCTCCGGACTGCGCTACCTGCGACCGGGCTACCACCCGACCCAGGAGGGCTCGTCCAGCCAGGCGCTGGGCTACCTCGCCACCTCCCCGGCCGCCCGCGCGGCCGCCGGGCGCTGAGCCCGGTCCCTCTCCCACCCACCCCGAGGACCCCGCCGGATGGACCAGCTCACCCCGCCCCCCGACCTCTACGGCCGCCCCCGCCCCGACGGCTTCATGCGCCGGCTCACCGCCTTCGGCGACCGCTACTCCCCGGCCCTCGGCGGCCCGCTGCTGCGCCGCAACCCCCGCCGGCCGCTCAGCCGCCCCACCCCGCCGCTCCAACTGGTCGTCGCCGAGCGCCGCCGACCGGCCGTCGACGTCGTGGAGCTGCTCCTCGCCGACCCCTCCGGCGGCCCGCTGCCCGGCTGGCAGCCCGGCGCCCACCTGCGCCTCGTCCTGCCCTCCGGCCGCGAACGCCACTACTCCCTCAGCGGCGACCCGGCCGACCGCACCGGCTACCGCATCGCCGTCCGGCGGCTGCCCGAGGGCGGCGGCGGATCCGTCGAGGTCCACGACGCCCTGCACCCCGGCACCCGGCTCACCGCCCGCCGCCCGCGCAACGGCTTCGCCTTCTGCGCCGAGCCCGCCGTCCTCCTGCTGGCCGGCGGCATCGGCATCACCCCGCTGCTCCCGATGGCCCGCGAGGCGCAGCGGCACGGCCTGGACTGGCGCCTGGTGCACGTCGGCCGCAGCGCCGACACCCTCCCGTACACGGACGAGCTGCGCGCCCTCGACCCGCGCCGGGTGGTGCTGCGCACCGACGACGAGCACGGCGGCGTCCCCACCGGAGCCGAACTGCTCGCCCACGCCCCGCGCGGCGGCGCCGTCTACTGCTGCGGCCCGGCGCCGATGCTCACCGCCGTGCAGCGCGCCCTGGACGCCTCCCCGGCCGCCTCCCTGCACTTCGAGCGCTTCGGCGCCGCCCCGGTCACGGACGGCGAGCCGTTCGCCGTCCGCCTCGGCACCGACGGTCCGGACCTCGACGTCCCCGCCGACCGCTCCGCCCTCGACGTGCTGCGCGAGGCCCGCCCGGACCTCCCGTACTCCTGCCACCAGGGCTTCTGCGGCACCTGCGAGGTCCGGGTGCTGGCCGGCACGCCCGACCACCGGGACCGCCGCCTCACCCCCGAGCAGCGTGCCGCCGGCGCCCTGCTGCCCTGCGTCTCCCGGGCCGCCGAGGGCGAGACCCTCGTGCTCGATCTCTAGAAGGAGCCCTCTCCATGGCGAAAGCGACCCCCGCCTTCCGCTACACCGAGCGCGACCTCGCCCGCTTCCGCGAGACCCAGCAACTCGCCTACGCCTGCGCCGAACAGGCCGCCGCCTGGATCGAGCCGGGCGTCACCGAGCGGCAGGCCACCGCGGAGCTGCGCCGCCGCCTGGTCGCCGCCGGGGTGCAGGACTTCTTCCACGTCCCCTTCGCCTGGTTCGGCGACCGGACGGCGTTCCGGCACTTCCACACCCCGCTGCAGTTCTTCGCCGGCAACCGCCGCCTGGAGGAGGGCATGCCGTACGTGCTGGACTGCGCGCCCGTGGTGGACGGCTACACCGCCGACATCGGCTACGGCGGCAAGGTCGGCGAGAACCGGGTCTGGGACCGCCTGGCCGCCGACCTGAAGGTGTACCGCGAGCTGATCCTCGCCGAGGTGCGGGCCCGCAGGCCGCTCGCCGAGGTGTACGCGGCGGTGGACGCCCAGATCGCCGCGCACGGCTACGACAACCGCCACCAGGTCTACCCGGGCCGGGTGATCGGCCACCAGGTCACCCGCACCACCGCGCGCGGTCCGGCCGGGGTGAACGTCCTCGGCTTCGGCGTGCGCACCCTCCAGACCCTCGGCCGCGAGCTGATCTCCGAGCGGCTGCACGGCCGTTCACCGCTCTGGGCGGACGGCCGGTCGTCCCGGCACGCGCCCACCCCGGGCCTGTGGGCGGTGGAGCCGCACATCGGCTTCCGGGGCGTGGGCATCAAGTTCGAGGAACTGCTGGTCGTCACCGAGGACGACGCCTACTGGCTCGACGACGACCTGCCGCACGTCCGCCGCTGGACCGCCGGGACCGGGCAGACTGCCACCGAGCAGGCGGCCGTCCCGACCGCCGCCGAGCCGACCACGGCCGAGCCGACCGCCCTCCCCCCGACCACCCTGGAGGCCACCCGATGACGAGCCCGACGAAGCGTCCGGCGCAGCCCCCGGCGGCGCCCCCGGTCCGCCGCCGGACCGTCCGCTCCGGCGGCCTCCCGCTCGCCGTCTTCGAGCAGGGCGACCCGGACGCCCCCACCGTCCTGCTCGTGCACGGCTACCCCGACACCCACGCCGTCTGGGACGACATCGCCGCCGACCTCGCCCGCGACCACCACGTGGTCCGCTACGACGTGCGCGGCGCCGGGGAGTCCGCCGCCCCCGCCGACCGGTCCGGTTACCGCCTGGAGCACCTCGCCGAGGACCTGTTCGCCGTCGCCGACGCCGTCAGCCCGGACCGCCCGGTGCACCTGGTCGCCCACGACTGGGGCTCGATCCAGTCCTGGGAGGCCGTCACCGAACCCGGCGCCGGGCGCCGGATCGCCTCGTACACCACCCTGTCCGGCCCCAGCCTGGACCACATGGGCCACTGGCTGCGCCACCGGGTGCGCCGCCCCACCCCCCGCCACCTCGGGCAACTGCTGCACCAGGGCCTGCACTCCTGGTACATCACCGCCTTCCACCTGCCCTACCTCGCCCCCGGCGTCTGGCGGCTCGGCCTGGCCCGGGCCTGGCCGCGGGTGCTGCGCGACCTGGAGCACGTCACCCCGCGCGCCGACCACCCGCAGTCCACCCTGCGCCGCGACGCGGTCCGCGGCATCGAGCTGTACCGGGCCAACTTCCGCCCCACCCTGGGCAGTCCGCGCGAGCGGCCGACCGAGGTGCCGGTCCAGCTGATCACCCTCACCCGGGACCGGTACGTCGGCACCTACCTCTCCGAGGGGCTGGAGCGCTGGGTGCCCGATCTGACCCGCAGGACGCTGCACGCCGGCCACTGGTCGGCGCTGCTGGAGAAGGGAGCCATCGTGGCCGGGATGGTCCGCGAGTTCACCGCCCGCATCGACGCGGGGCGGGCCCGACCGGCCGGGGACGACGGCCGGCTGGTCGTGGTGACCGGCGGCGGCAGCGGCATCGGCCGGGCCACCGCGCTCGCCTTCGCCGAGGACGGCGCCCGGGTGGTGGTCTGCGACCTCGACCTCGCGGCCGCCGAGCGCACCGCCGAACTCGCCTCGCTGATCGGCCCGAAGGCGCACGCCTACCGGGTGGACGTCTCCGACGGCGCCGCGATGGACGCCTTCGCGCAGACCGTCGCCGCCGAGCACGGGGTGCCCGACGTCATGGTCAACAACGCCGGCATCGGCCACTCCGGGACGTTCCTGCAGACCACCGAGAAGGAGTGGCAGCGGGTCCTGGACGTCAACCTCTGGGGCGTGATCCACGGCTGCCGCGCCTTCGGTACCCTGATGGCCGACCGCGGCCAGGGCGGCCACATCGTCAACGTCTCCTCCGCCGCCGCCTACCTGCCGTCCAAGGCGCTCACCGCCTACGCCACCAGCAAGGCCGCGGTGTTCATGCTCTCCGACTGCCTGCGGGCCGAGTTCGTCGGCCACGGCATCGGCGTCTCCACCATCTGCCCGGGCATCGTCAACACCAACATCACCCGCACCTCCACCTTCTCCGCCACCACCTCCACCGAGCAGGCCGCCAAGCAGGCCCGCGCCGCGAAGCTCTACGCCCGCCGCGGCTTCCCCCCGGAGAAGGTCGCGAGCGCCATCCTCACCGCCGTCCGCACCGGCAGGCCCGTCGTCCCCGTCACCCCCGAGGCCAAGGTCGCCCGTTTCCTCTCCCGCCTCAGCCCCGGCCTGCTCCGCCTCGCCGCCCGCCTCAACCTCACCTGACCGGGTGAACATCGACTGATCAGGGCATACGGGCCTGTGATATCAAGTACCGTCGATATTGATATCGCAGGCTCGCTCCGCTTGGGAGGCCGACCATGGCCCGTACCGTGATAGACGTCAACGACGAACTGCTGGCCGAGGCCGCCGAGATCCTTGGTACGACGACCAAGGTGGCCACCGTCAACGCCGCCCTTGAAGATCTCGTGAAGCGCCGCAAGCGTGAGACTTTCATGGACTGGCTCGCCGAGGGCGGACTGCCTGACCTCACCGGACCGGTGGAAAAGGGATGAGCGAGCGCTTCCTGATCGACAAGTCGGCTTTCGCTCGCTTCTCCAAGCCGACGGTCAGGTCGGTCCTCAGGCCGAGGATCGTCAGAGGACTCGTCGCCATCTGCGGCGCTGTCGAACTGGAGATCATGCACAGCGCCCGTTCCAAGGCCGACGCCCTTCGGATCCGGGAGGGCCTGAGCGGCTTCGACTGGCTGCCCACGCCCGACGAGGTGTGGGACCGCGCCATCGAGGTGCAGGCCCTCCTGACCTCGTCGGGCAACTGGCGGGCGCTGTCGGTGCCGGACCTCGTCGTCGCGGCCACCGCCGAGCGTCACGGGGCCACGGTGCTCCACTACGACGGTGACTTCGACATGATCGCCGCGGTCACCGGCCAGCCCACCGAGTGGGTCGTGCCTCCGGGGTCGGCGGACTGACGGATCAGGCGGCCGGGCACCGTCCGCCCCGGCGGGCGGGGGCCGGCCGGGGCTGTGAGAGCATCGAGGTCCATGGAGATGACAACGGCTCTGTGGTCCTTCGCCCTCGTCGTGGGGCTGCTCACCCTCACCCCCGGTCTCGACACCGCGCTGATCCTGCGGACCTCCGCCCTGGGGCGGCGCCGGCAGGCGTGGGGGGTCGTGCTGGGGATCCAGACCGGGACGCTGCTCTGGGGGACGCTGACCTCGGCCGGGGTGACGGCGCTGCTGACCGCCTCGCAGGTCGGGTACGAGATCCTGCGCTGGGCGGGCGCGGCGTACCTGGTGTGGATGGGCATCGGGATGCTGCGCAACCGGGGCGGCGAGGCGGCGGCCGAGGAGGAGCCGGAGGACGGTGGGTTCGCGCACGGCTGGCGGCGGGGCACGCTGACCAACCTGCTGAACCCCAAGGTCGGGGTCTTCTACGTGGCCGTGCTGCCGCAGTTCATCCCGGCCGGGGCCCCGCACTTCGCCGCCGGTGTGGCGCTGACCTGCGTGCACGTCGTGGAGGGCCTGCTCTGGTCGACGGTCCTGGTGGGCTTCGCCCAGGTGCTGCGCGGCTGGCTGCGCCGCCCGGCCGCCCGGCGGCTGATGGACCGGGTGACCGGCGCGGTCGTGGTGGGCTTCGGCGTGAAGCTGGCGCTGAGCGACTGACGTCCCTCCGTGCTCAGCCGCCGGGCCGCTCAGCCGCCGAGCCGCTTGAGCCCCTCCATGAGTTCGTCGGCGTTCATGCAGGGGTGGATGTCGACGGTGGCGTTGAGCTGAAGCCAGAACGGCTCTGCGAGGGACGGGATCGAGGCCTCGTCCGTGATGTCGACGACGAAGATCATGGCCCGGTGCCCGTTGCGGCTGAGGAAGTAGGCCGCCTCCGGCCTCCCGCCGTGCCGGTGGCCACGCAACGTGCGTGGTACCGGAGCCGCTGCCGGTTCAGGCCGCGTGAGGGCGGGGTGCCGGGCCGTCGGCCGGGCGACCCTCGTCACCCTCCGTTCCCGTCCGCGGCAGGTCGTGGTGGATCGGCCCGTCGGAGGCGCTCAGCGGCAGGCAGCTGCCGCCGCGCCGGTGGGCGACGATCTCGGCGGCGACCGAGACCGCCGTCTCCTCCGGGGTGCGCGAGCCGAGGTCGAGGCCGATCGGGGAGCGCAGCCGGGCGAGTTCGGCCTCGGTGATCCCGGTCTCGCGCAGCCGGGCCACGCGGTCCCGGTGGGTGCGGCGCGAGCCCATCGCGCCGACGTAGCCGACCGGCAGTCGCAGGGCGCGCTCCAGCAGCGGGATGTCGAACTTGGCGTCGTGGGTGAGTACGCAGAGCACGGTGCGTCCGTCGATCCGGCCGAGCTGGGAGTCCAGGTAGCGGTGCGGCCAGTCGACCACCACCTCGTCGGCGCCGGGGAAGCGACGGGTGGTGGCGAAGACCGGCCGGGCGTCGCAGACGGTCACGTGGTAGCCGAGGAACTTGCCGATCCGCACGACCGCGGCCGCGAAGTCGATCGCCCCGAACACCAGCATCCGCGGCGCCGGTACGTACGACTCGACGAAGCAGGTGACGGTGCCCCGCCCGTGTTCGTCGCAGGGGCGGCCGTCGAGGCCGAGCACGAGCCGGCCGGTGCGCCCGGCCTCCAGCATCGCCCGGGCCCGGGCGACGATCGCCCGCTCCAGCCCGCCGACCGTGGAGGGCGTCGGGGAGAGCGCGCCGGTGACGTCGTCGGCGGTGACCGCCAGCACGGCCCCGACCAGGCCGCCCGGCCCGGCGATCACCCGGACCAGCGCCACCGGGGTGCCGGCCGCGATGCGGGCGATCCCGACGTCCAGCCCGGCGTCGGCCCCCGGCACCACCGGCTGGACGAACACGTCCAGGACGCCGCCGCAGGTCAGACCCACCGCGAAGGCGTCCTCGTCGCTGTACCCGAAGCGTTCCAGCACCGGCTCGCCGCTCGCGATCGCGGCCTGGCACAGCTCGTACACCGCGCCCTCGACGCATCCGCCGGAGACGCTGCCGACCGCCTCGCCGTCCGCGTCCACGGCCAGCGCCGCCCCGGGGTCGCGCGGTGCGCTGCCGGAGACGCCGACGACGGTGGCCACGGCGAAGGAGCGGCCGGCCGCGTGCCAGGCCCGCAACTGCTCGGCGATGTCCTGCATGGGGGCTCCTTACACGGTTTCGACAGTAGCGGGAGACGCCGCCGTACGGGAAACGATCCCGGACGGCGGCGGTGGTGCCCATGCCGTGAGCGCCGAAGGCGCCGAACAGGTCGACGTGGCCGAACAGGCCGAAGTCGGGTGCCGAGACCGGGCTGCCGGGCCAGACCGGCACCGAGTTCTTCCAGGCCTCGGCCGGTACGTGCGCGGCCGGCCCGGTTGACGATCATCGCGAGCACGGTGCCGCCGGCGACGCCGATCAGGATCGCGCCGCGGACGCCGCGTGCCATCAGCACGAAGATCGCCAGCAGGGTGACGCAGAAGACGAGCACCGGCCAGCCGGCCAGCGAGGGTCGATCCGCGGGCCGAGATCTTGAAGTAGGCGTCCAGTGCGCCGGTGGGGCGCGGTGCCGGGGACGACGGGTGGGGGCCGTCCGCGGCGGGTCCGCCGTCGGCGGGTCTGTCTTCGGTGGTGCCGGGTTCCGTGGGGATCCTGGTCATGTCCACTCCCAAGTGTCAAAGGGGGTTGGGGTGGGCGAGCCGACCTGACTGCCGGTCAACGAGGCGGCACAGGGGGACGTATCGACTCACGGGGGGCACTCGCGGGAAGGGTGGAGTGCGGGCGGTGCGGGCGAAGGTGGTGCTGGTGCGCACCGCTGCGGACCCCGGCGTGGGCAGGGCAGCGGGTGTGGGGGTGCCCCGGGGCGGCGGGGCGGCGGGGCGGCGGGGATGACGGTCACCGCCCCGGGGAGGGCGAACTCCGGCCGTCGGCCCGGCGGCAGGGTGCCCGGCCGGGCCCGACGGCGAGGCGTTCGGCCGGGCCTCAGCCGGGCTGTTCGGTGGTCAGGTGCTCCGGCCGGACCGGGATCCGGTTGAGCGCCAGCCCGGTGGCGTTGCGGATGGCGGCCACGATGGACGGCGTCGCGGAGACGGTCGGTGCCTCGCCGACCCCGCGCAGCCCGTACGGCGCGTTGGGGTCGGGCAGTTCGAGCAGTTCCACCGGGATCGGCGGGGTGTCCAGGATGGTGGGGATCAGGTAGTCGGTGAAGGAGGCGTTGCGCACCTTGCCGTCCCGCACGATGATCTCCTCCATCACCGCGAGGCCCAGCGCCTGGGTGCACCCGCCCTGGATCTGGCCGACCACGGAGAGCGGGTTGAGTGCCTTGCCGACGTCCTGGACGGCGGTGAGCTCGACCACCTTGACCAGGCCCAGTTCCACGTCCACGTCCACCACCGCGCGGTTGGCGCAGAAGGTGTACTGGACGTGGCCGAAGCCCTGGCCGGTCTCCTTGTCGAAGGGCTGGGTGGGCCGGTGGTGGTGCTCGCGGGTCTGCTCGATGACGTCGTCGCCGAGCAGGTCGACGATGGAGACCAGCGTGCCGGCCCCGGCCGAGACCACCTTGCCGCCGGTCAGTACCAGGTCGTCGTGGGTCCAGCCGTAGCGTCGGCGTCCCCGGTCGAACAGTTCCCGGCGCACCGCCTCGGCGGCCAGCTTCACCGCGCCGCCCGTCATGTACGTCTGGCGCGAGGCGGAGGTCGAACCGGCCGACCCCACCTCGGTGTTGGCCGGGTGGATGGTGACCTGCTCGACGCCCAGCTCGGTGCGGGCGATCTGGGCGTGCACGGTGACGCCGCCCTGGCCGACCTCGGCCATCGCGGTGTGCACCATGGCGACCGGCTCGCCGCCGATCACCTCCAGCCGCACCCGGGCGGTGGAGTAGTCGTCGAAGCCCTCGGAGAAGCCGACGTTCTTGATGCCGACCGAGTAGCCGACGCCGCGCACGATCCCCTCGCCGTGCGAGGTGTTGGACAGGGCGCCGGGCAGCCGGCGGATGTCCGGGTGCTCGGTGTCCAGCGGCGGCGGCAGCGGCATCTCCTTGGCCCGCCGGAGCAGTTCGGCCACCGGCGCGGGCGCGTCGATCTCCTGCCCGGTGGGCATGAAGTCGCCCTGCGAGACGGCGTTGAGCTGCCGCAACTCCACCGGGTCCATGCCCAGTTCGACGGCCAGCCTGTCCATCTGCGACTCGTAGCCGAACGCCGCCTGCACCGCGCCGAAGCCGCGCATCGCCCCGCAGGACGGGTTGTTGCTGTACAGGGCGATGGCGTGCATCCGCACGTTCGGGATGACGTACGGGCCGTGCCCGAGCGAGGCCGCGTTGCCGACCACGGCGGGGGAGGTGGAGGCGTAGGCGCCGCCGTCCAGCACGATCCGGCAGTCGGCGAAGACCAGTCTGCCGTCCCGGGTGGCGCCGTGCTCGTAGTGCATCCGCGCCGGGTGGCGGTGGACGTGGCCGAAGAAGGACTCGTCCCGCGAGTAGACGATCTTGACCGGCTTGCCGGTGTGCTGGGCCAGCAGACAGGCGTGGATCTGCATCGACAGGTCCTCGCGGCCGCCGAACGCGCCGCCGACGCCGGCCAGCGTGAGCCGGACCTTCTCCTCCGGGAGGTCGAGCACCGGGGCCATCTGCCGGCGGTCGACGTGCAGCCACTGGGTGGCGATGTAGAGGTCGATGCCGCCGTCCTCGGCGGGCACCGCGAGGCCGGACTCCGGGCCGAGGAAGGCCTGGTCCTGCATGCCGACCTCGTAGTCGCCGCTGACGATCACGTCCGCCAGCGCCCGCACCTCGTCGGTCACGCCGCGGCCGGAGACCAGCCGCTGCTCGTGGCAGATGTTGCCGTACGCATGGGACTTGTACTCGTGCGGCTCGTGCACGTACCCGTGGGTCTCCGGGTCGAGGCACTGCTCCTCGGTGACGATCGGGGTGAGCACCTCGTACTCGACCGCGATCCTCTTCACCGCGCGGCGGGCCGTCTCCGGGTGGTCGGCGGCGACCAGGGCGATCGCCTCGCCGTGGTACCGGATCCTGTCGATGGCCAGGGCCGGCTGGTCCTGGATCTCCAGGCCGTAGTACTTCGAGCCGGGGATGTCCTCGTGCGTCAGCACCGCGTACACCCCGGGCACCTTGAGCGCCTCGGAGATGTCCACCGAGAGGATGTTCGCCCGGGGGTGCGGCGAGCGCAGCGCGGTGCCCCAGAGCATGTCCTCGTGCCACAGGTCGGAGGAGTAGGCGAACTCGCCCCGGACCTTCAGGTTGCCGTCCGGGCGCAGCGGGGAGCCGCCGATGCCGTCCTTGGAGGCCTGGTTGATGTTCTGGAGGTTCTTCTGTCCCTGGATCGTCCGCTGGACCGTCCGCCCGCTCATTCCGAGGCCCCCGCTCCCGCGCAGGTGCGGGCCGAGGCCAGCCGCACCGCGTCCATGATCTTCTCGTAGCCGGTGCAGCGGCACAGGTTGCCGGACAGCGCCTCGCGGATGTCGTCGTCGCTCGGCTGCGGATCGGCGGCCAGCAGCGCGTCGGTCTGCACCAGCAGGCCGGGGGTGCAGAAGCCGCACTGGACGGCGCCGGCGTCGACGAACGCCTGCTGGACCAGGCCCAGTTCGCCGTCCTCCGCGCCCAGGCCCTCGACCGTGCGCACCTCGCGGTCCTGCACCTGGCCGGCCGCGACCAGGCAGGAGCAGACCGGGACGCCGTCCAGGTAGACCGTGCAGGAGCCGCACTCGCCCTGCTCGCAGGCGTTCTTCGAGCCCGGCAGGCCGACCCGCTCGCGCAGCACGTACAGCAGGCTCTCGCCCTCCCACACGTCGTCGGCCTCGACCGGCTTGCCGTTGGCGGTGAAAGTGACCCTCATGCCGCGCTCCTGATCTGCTTGCCGTAGTCGTTCCAGGTCCAGGTGAGGGTGCGGCGGGCCATCACGGCGAGCGCGTGCCGGCGGTAGTCGGCGGTGCCCCGCACGTCGTCGATCGGCGAGGCCGCGGCCTTGACCAGCTCGCCGAAGCGCTGGACCACCTCGGTGCCCAGCAGTTCCCCGGACTCCCACAGGCCGCGCTCGGCGAGCACGCCCCGGAGGTACTCCTCGGCCCCGACGGCGCGGCGCGGCGTGGGGGCGGCCGAACCGATGCCGGTGCCGACGGTTCCGTTCTTCGGGTGCAGGGCGAAGCCGAACGCGCAGACCGCGATCACCATGGCATTGCGGGTGCCGATCTTCGAGAACTGCTGGGGCCCGTCCGCCACCGGGATCCGCACGGCCCGGATCAGCTCGTCGGCCTCCAGGCAGCTGCGCTTCACCCCGACGTAGAAGTCGTCGATCGGGATCAGCCGGGTGCCGCGCACCGAGGCCGCCTCGACGAACACGTCCCGTCCGGCCGCCAGCAGCGCCGGGTGCGCGTCGCCGGCCGGGGAGGCCGCGCCGAGGTTGCCGCCGACGCTGCCGCGGTTGCGGATCTGGGGGGATCCGACGGTGCGGGCCGCCAGTGCCAGCCCGGGCAGCGGACCGGACAGCTCCGCGATGATCCGGGCGTACGGGACCGCGGCGCCGAGCCGCACGACGCCGCCGTCGTTCGACCATTCGGTGAGCTCGGTGATGCGGTTCAGGTCGAGGATCGCGGATGGCCGGTGCACGTCGAAGTTCAGCTCGACCATGACGTCCGTGCCGCCCGAAAGGGGCAGCGCGGTCGGGTACTCGGCCTTCGCCGCGAGTGCCTCGTCCCAGGTGGCGGGCCGAAGGAACTCCATGCGGGTGTCTCCTCAAGTCTTCGCCCGCCGGGTGTCCGGCGGCGTGTCGCCCAGTGAACCGCTGTGACGCGGCCCACTGGCAGTCACCGATGGCATGAAGCCCCGGCTGTGAGCCCGCCCGGCATCCTGTACGTTCCTCTAAGGAGGGGAATCTCGCAGCCCGGGTGTTCGCCGGGTGCTACCTACGACCGTAGTCCGGCCGGGATGCGCGGGCTACGGACCCGCGCGCACGCCCGCTCGGTCAGGCCCTATCGTTACCCCTTCACCCCTCCCCCCAAGCCCCGTTAAGGAGTCCGCGGATGCGCGTCCGTGACCTGCTCGCCCCCGGTGCCCCGCGACTGCGCCTGCTCGCGGCCGAGGAAGAGCTGGACCGGCAGGTCAGCGGCGTGATGACGACGGACCTCCAGGACCCGGGCCGCTACCTGCACGGCGGCGAACTGGTGCTCACCGGCATGCTCTGGCGCACCGTCCCGGCCGACTCCGAGCGTTTCGTCCGCACCCTGGCGGCCGGCGGCGCGGTGGCCCTGGCGGCCGGCGAGGCCGAGGTCGGCCCGGTGCCCGAGGACCTGGTCGAGGCCTGCCGGCGGCACCGGATGCCGCTGCTCGCCGTCCCCGACGACATCGCCTTCGGCACCGTCACCGAGTTCATCGGCCGCCAGGTCTCCGCGGACCGCGCGGCCGACCTCGCCGCCCTGGTCGACCGGCACCGCCTGCTGGTCTCGGCGGCCGGCGGCGGTGGACTGGACGCGGTGCTGGACCTGCTCGGCGGTGACCTCGACCTGGACTGCTGGGTGCTCACCCCGACCGGCGCGGTGATCGCGGGCCCCGCGGAACGGCTCTCCGCCCAGGACCGCGACCAGCTGGTCCGCGCCCACCTCGCCGCCCAGCGCCAGCGCCGCCGCCCCCCGCACCGGGCCCGGCTGGCGGCCGGCTCCTACTCGCTGCTGCCCGCCCCGGTCTCCGCCGAGCACGACGCGCCGCTCGTCGACTGGGTGCTCGCGGTGGCCGGCGACGTCACCGAGTGGACCGCCAAGCGCCAGCAGCTCGCCGAGAACCTGGCCCGGCTGGTGGCCGCCGAGCGCCACCGCCGCGACGAGGGCCGCCGGCTGCGCCGCCGCCTCGCCGACGAGGTGCTCGCCCTGCTGCGCCGCGACGCCGACCCGGCCGAGATCAGCCGCACCCTGTACGCCTCCTCGGCGATGGCCGTCGGCTACGAGGTCCCCGATCCCAAGTCCCGGGCGCAGGAAGGCTCCTGGCTGGTGCTCAGCGCCGAGGGCACCGGCCTGCCGGAGGGCACCGTACGGGCGGTGCTGGAGGAGGCGCTCGGCGGCGCCACCGACCGCGCCCTGGTCGCCGGGACGGGCACCGGCGCCGTGGTGGTGCTGCCCGCCCCGGAGGGCCCGGTGCCCGCCGACGCCCTGCGCGAGCTGCTCGCCCCGCTGGAGGCCGGGCTCGGCTCGGAGGGCCGGATCACCCTCGGGGTCTCCGCCCCCGCCTCCGGGGCCGGCGGTCTGCGCGGCGCCCTGGAGGAGGCCCGGCATGCCCGCCGGATCGCCGCATCCCGGGTCGGCCGGGTCTGCGTCGCGGGCCCCGAGGAGCTCGCCTCGCACGTGCTGCTGCTGGCCGCCGTCCCGGACGAGGTGCGCCGCGCCTTCCGCGGCCGGCTGCTGGACAAGGTGATCGCGTACGACATCGAGCACCAGGCGGACCTGGTCCGCACCCTGGAGGCCTTCCTGCGTTCGGACGGTTCCTGGACCCGTTGCGCCGCGCAGCTGCACGTCCACGTGAACACCCTGCGGTACCGGATCGGCCGGATCGAGGAGCTGACGGGGCGTGACCTCTCCCGGCTGGAGGACCGGGTGGACTTCTACCTGGCGCTGGAGCTGGCCTGACGCCGCGCCCGGACATGCGGCAGGGCCCGCCGCGACCTCGGTCGCGGCGGGCCCTGCCCGTACGGTTCGCTGCTGCCGGCCGGCCTACTGGACCGGGATGACCGAGGTCAGCCACTGGAAGGCGGCCGGAACCATCTTCTTCCACTGCTCGGTGGTGTGCGGGCCGGTGCCCTCCTCGACCTGGACGGTGGTCGGGGCCTTGGCGGCGGCGCGGATCGCCTCGCCGTCCTCGTAGCCGTCGCCCTTGGAACCGCTGACCAGCAGGGCGACCTTCGGCGGCTGCGGGGCGGTCTTCAGGATGTTGACCGGGTTGTTGGCCTCGCGCAGCTTGGCGTCCTTGCCGACCAGGGAGTCCGGCTCCTGGGCCGGGTCGTTGTAGCCGGACATCGCGATGGCGGCCCGGTACCGGTTGGGGTGGGACAGCGACAGCTTGGCGGCGCAGTGCGCGCCGGCCGAGTAGCCGGCGATCGCCCAGCGGTCCGCGGACGGGTCCGCCCGGAAGTTGTCCAGCACCATCTGCGGGACGTCGCGGGTGACCCAGGCGTCGGCGTTGATCTTGCCGGGGATGTCGGTGCAGCCCGCGTCCTGGTTGTTCAGCAGCTTCGTGCGGGGCGAGACCAGGATGAACGGGGCGACCTTGCCCTGCTGCATCAGCGGCTTGAGCTGCTCGGAGACCTTGAGGGTGCCGTACCAGGTGGAGGAGGAGCCGGGGTAGCCCGGGATCAGCTCGACCACGGGGAACTTCTTGTCCTTGAACGCCGGGTCGTTGTACTGCGGCGGCAGCCAGACCAGCACCTCGCCGTCGACCCCGGACACCTGGCCCTTGAGCTCGGTCCGCTGCACGTCGTTCGGGACGAGCGGGTCGTTCACGCCGCCGAAGCTCTGCTTGACCTTCGGCGGCTCCTTGGCGGCCTCACCGCCCTGGCCCGCCGTGGCGGCCGGGTCGACCGGCGTCAGGACGGGCACCGCGCGGACGTGGTTCCCGGTGCCGAGCAGGTCGTCCCAGTTGCCGTAGATCAGGTTGGCGTTGTTGACCATCACGAACACCATCAGGACGGCCGTGACCTGGCAGAACATGATCATGACGATCCGGGTGAGGTAGCGCACCGGCTGCGGGCCGCCGACCTTCCCCCAGAACAGCAGCGCCACTGTGATGGACACCGGCACCAGGATGACGGTGAGGAGGAAGAATGGCGTACCTGTCAGTTCCATCGAGTTCTCGTATCGGGTCGCACGCCGCCCGGGCCCCACTCGCCCGAACGCACGTCAATGGCATCAGACGGTGATGGACCGATGATCGGTTGCCGTCCGAATCTGTGCGGAACCTGAGAGGAACATCACGTTCTCGCGATGAACCCGTTCGGATCGGCGCCTAAGTCTGCCACCCGGACAGACGTCGTCCGGACCAGATGTTCAGCGAACTACCAGGAAAGGTCCCCCGGGGCACCTTACCTCCCAGGCCATCGGGCCTGCCGGGCGAGGCGGTGCGATCCCGCGCGACCAGGGAAGGGAGACTATGGGGATGAGCATCACCCGCTTTCGCCCGTCCCGCCGCTTCTGGCCCGTGTGCGCCGTCCTGGCACTCGCGGTCACCGCGGCCGGTTGCAGCAGTACCGGAGGCAGACGCGCCGAGGAGGCCCGCGCCAAGGCCGCGGCCACCGGCGGCAGCGCCGTCACCACCCCGCGTTGGAAGGTCGCCATGGTGACCCACGCCGGAGCCGGCGACGCCTTCTGGGACACTGTGCGCAAGGGCGCCGAGCAGGCCGCCGCCAAGGACAACATCACCTTCCTGTACTCCAACGACGCGCAGACCCAGAACCAGGTCCAGCTCGTCCAGGCCGCCATCGACCAGAAGGTCGACGGCCTGCTGGTCACCCTCGCCAAGGGCGACGCCATGGCCGACGTCCTCGGCAAGGCCAAGGCCGCGGGCATCCCCGTGATCACCATCAACTCCGGCCAGGAGTTCTCGCAGAAGTTCGGCGCGCTGACCCACATCGGCCAGGACGAGTCCACCGCCGGCCGGGCGGCCGGTGCCGAGCTGGCCTCGCGCGGCCGCAAGAACGTGCTCTGCGTGATCCACGAGCAGGGCAACGTCGGTCAGGAGCAGCGCTGCTCCGGAGCCCAGTCCAAGGCCGGCGGCGCCTTCCAGGTGCTCTACGTCAACGGCGTCGACATGCCCGACGCCCGCGCCGCGATCTCCGCCAAGCTCCAGGCCGACCCGGCCATCGACACCGTGCTCACCCTCTCCGGCCCGATGGCCGCCACCGGTCTCCAGGCCGTCCAGGACGCCCGCCGCAGCGTCGAGCTGGACACCTTCGACCTGGGCACCCAGGTGGTGTCCGGGCTCAAGTCCGGCAGCGTCGGCTTCGCCGTCGACCAGCAGCCCTACCTCCAGGGCTACACGGGCGTCGACCTGATCTGGCTGTACAAGTACAACCTGAACATGCTCGGGGGCGGCAAGCCCGTCGAGACCGGTCCGCAGATCCTGACCAAGGACAACGCCGACGCGCTCGCCGAGTACGTCGCGAGGGGGACCAGGTGAGCAGCCCCGACCTCCTCGCCCACGACGGCCTGGTCGACGGCCGCCCGGCGGCCCTGCGGCGGCTCCTCGCCCGCCCCGAGCTGGGCGCGCTGATCGCCGCCGTCGCGGTCTTCGTGGTCTTCGCCGCCGTCGCCGAACCCTTCCTGCGGGTCTCCTCGCTGGGCACCGTGCTGTACGCGGCCTCCACCATCGGGATCATGGCGGTGCCGGTCTCGCTGCTGATGATCGGCGGCGAGTTCGACCTCTCGGCCGGCGTGCTGGTCACCACCGCGGCGCTGACCTCCTCGATGGTCTCGTACCAGTTCACCGCGGTGACCTGGGTCGGCGTGCTGGTCTCGCTGGCGACCACGCTGGCCGTCGGCTGGTTCAACGGGTGGATGCTCGGCCGCACCAGGCTGCCCAGCTTCATCGTCACGCTCGGCACCTTCCTGATGCTGACCGGCGCCAACCTGGGCGTCACCAAGGCGATCTCCGGCACCGTCTCCACCAAGTCGATCTCCGACATGGAGGGCTTCGCCTCCTGCCGCTGGCTGTTCGCCTCCGAGGTCACCGTCGGCGGGCTGACGATCAAGGCCACCGTCTGGTGGTGGCTCGGCCTGCTCGCGGTCGGCAGCTGGGTGCTGCTGCGCACCCGCTTCGGCAACTGGATCTTCGCGGTCGGCGGCGACGCGGAGGCGGCCCGCGCGGTCGGCGTGCCGGTCGCCCGGACGAAGACCCTGCTCTACCTGGGCGTCGGCTTCGGCGCCTGGGTGCTCGGCCAGCACCTGCTGTTCTCCTTCGACACCGTGCAGTCCGGCGAGGGCGTCGGCAACGAGCTGATCTACATCGTCGCGGCCGTCATCGGCGGCTGCCTGATCACCGGCGGCTACGGCTCGGTGGTCGGCTCCGCGCTCGGCGCGCTGATCTTCGGCATGGTCAGCAAGGGGATCATCTACGCCCAGTGGAACCCGGACTGGTTCAAGTTCTTCCTCGGTGCGATGCTGCTGCTGGCCGCGCTGCTGAACGCCTACGTCAAGCGCCGGGCCGAGCGGGGGCCGCGATGAGCACGGACATGACGAGCGCGGCCGCGGCGGGCACCGAACTGCTCTCCCTGGAGGGCGTCGGCAAGAGCTACGGCACCGTCCGCGCGTTGCAGGACGTCTCGCTGACCCTGCGGGCCGGCGAGATCAGCTGCGTGCTCGGCGACAACGGGGCCGGCAAGTCCACCCTGATCAAGATCATCGCGGGGCTGCACCAGCACGACGAGGGCACCTTCACCGTCGGCGGCGAGGAGGTCCGCCTGGACTCCCCGCGCCAGGCCCTGGAGCGCGGCATCGCCACCGTCTACCAGGACCTCGCGGTCGTCCCGCTGATGCCGGTCTGGCGCAACTTCTTCCTCGGCTCCGAGCAGGGCACGCGCCGCTGGGGCGGCCTGCGGCTGGACGCCGACGGGATGCGCGCCACCACCCGCGAGGCGCTCGCCAGGATGGGCATCGACCTGTACGACGTCGACCGGCCGATCGGCACCCTCTCCGGCGGGCAGCGCCAGTGCGTGGCCATCGCCCGCGCGGTGCACTTCGGCGCCAGGGTGCTGATCCTGGACGAGCCCACCGCCGCGCTCGGCGTCAAGCAGTCCGGAGTGGTGCTCAAGTACGTCACCGCCGCCCGCGACGCCGGGCTCGGGGTCGTGCTGATCACCCACAACCCGCACCACGCGTACCTGGTCGGCGACCACTTCACCCTGCTCAAGCGGGGTCGGATGGCGGGCAGCCACCCGCGGGCCGAGATCGGCCTCGAACAGCTCACCACCGAGATGGCCGGGGGCTCCGACCTCGCCGAGCTCTCGCACGAGCTGGCCCGGCCCTCCGTCTCCGACCCCCGTGAGCCCGACCCCCGTGACCCCGACCCAGGCGAGGAGCGTCCGCAGCCGTGACCAGCTCCCAAGGCAGCACCCGGCCACCCGTCCTGCCCACCCTGCTCGGCCTCGGCCCGCGCGCCGAGCGCCGCCGCCGCGCCCTGCCCGCCGGGATACTGCGGCTGCCCACCATCGGCGTCGACATCGGCGGCACCAAGGTGGTCGCCGGGGTGGTGGACGGCGAGGGCAAGGTGCTGGAGAAGCTGCGCACGGACACGCCGCACAAGAGCAAGAGCCCCAAGGTGGTCGAGGACGTCATCGTCGAGCTGGTGCTCCAGCTCGCCGACCGGCACGACGTCCACGCCGTCGGCATCGGCGCGGCCGGCTGGGTCGACGCCGACCGCTCCAAGGTGCTGTTCGCCCCGCACCTCAACTGGCGCAACGAGCCGCTCCGGGAGGCGCTCAGCGAGCGGCTGCGCTTCCCGGTGATCGTGGAGAACGACGCCAACGCGGCCGCCTGGGCCGAGTGGCGCTTCGGCGCCGGGCGCGGTGAGGACCACATGGTGATGCTCACCCTGGGCACCGGCATCGGCGGCGCGGTGGTCCGGGACGGCTACGTGGACCGCGGCAAGTACGGCCTGGCGGGCGAGTTCGGGCACATGCAGGTGCTGCCCGGCGGCCACCGCTGCCCGTGCGGCAACCGGGGCTGCTGGGAGCAGTACTCCTCCGGCAACGCGCTGGTGCGCGACGCGCGCGAGCTGGTCGCCGAGGAGTCGCCGGTGGTGCAGCCGCTGCTGGCCCGGGCGGGCGGCACGGTCGAGGGCATCACCGGCCCGCTGGTCACCGAGGCCGCCCAGGACGGCGACCCGACCGCGACCGAGCTGCTCTACGAGGTCGGCACCTGGCTCGGCGTCGGCATCGCCAACCTGGCCGCCGCGCTGGACCCCGGCCGCTTCGTCATCGGCGGCGGGGTCTCCGAGGCGGGCGACCTGCTGCTCGGCCCGGCCCGGGACACCTTCCGCCGCACCCTCACCGGGCGCGGGTTCCGTCCGGAGGCCGCCATCGTGCACGCCGCCCTCGGCAACGAGGCGGGCCTGGTCGGCGCGGCCGACCTGGCCCGGCAGGTGGCGCGGCGCTTCCGCACGATCAAGCGGCGGCGGGTGGAGCGCAGCGCGCTGTAGGCGGGGGCGGGGGGGGGGGGGGGGGGGGGGGGCCCCCCCCCCCGACCACGCCACAGGCTGGTTTTGGGGGTCAGAGGGATACTCGTGGCGCTGTCCCCCCTCGTTCCGCCTCTTTTTCTCTCCCCCCC
>NZ_JBVJBI010000004.1:0-170143 GCF_055589745.1 Kitasatospora sp. NPDC041917
ATCCGCCGCTACATCATCTGGCGGAACAAGCACGCCGCCGACGAACGCCTACGCGCAGTCGTCGCCAGGGCCAACGTTGCCTGATGCGGCACTAGCTCTTGATGCGGTTGGTGAGTTCGGTGACCTGGTTGTAGATCGAGCGCCGCTCGGCCATCAGCGAGCGGATCTTGCGGTCCGCGTGCATCACCGTGGTGTGGTCGCGGCCGCCGAACTGCGCACCGATCTTCGGCAGCGAGAGGTCGGTGAGCTCACGGCAGAGGTACATCGCGATCTGCCGGGCCGTCACCAGCACGCGGCTGCGCGAGGATCCGCAGAGGTCGTCCACCCCCAGGCCGAAGTACGCGGCGGTCTGCTGCATGATGACCTGCGCGGTGATCTCCGGGCCGGCGTCCTCGTCCCCGCCGGGGATCAGGTCCTTGAGGACGATCCCGGCCAGCTCCAGGTCCACCGGGGCCCGGTTGAGGTTGGCGAAGGCGGTGACCCGGATCAGGGCGCCCTCCAACTCCCGGATGTTGCGGGTGATCCGGGAGGCGATGAACTCCAACACGTCGGCGGGAGCGTTGAGTTGTTCCTGGATCGCCTTCTTGCGCAGGATCGCGATCCGGGTCTCCAGCTCCGGCGGGGTGACGTCGGTGATCAGACCCCACTCGAAGCGGTTGCGCAGCCGGTCCTCCAGCGTGGTCAGCAGCTTGGGCGGCCGGTCCGAGGAGAGGACGATCTGCTTGTTCGCGTTGTGCAGGGTGTTGAAGGTGTGGAAGAACTCCTCCTGCGTGGACTCCTTGCTCGCGAGGAACTGGATGTCGTCCACGAGCAGGATGTCCATGTCCCGGTAGCGGCGGCGGAAGGTGTCCGCCTTGCCGTCCCGGATCGAGTTGATGAACTCGTTGGTGAACTCCTCCGAGGACACGTAGCGCACCCGGGTGCCCGGGAAGAGGCTGCGCGAGTAGTGCCCGATGGCGTGCAGCAGGTGGGTCTTGCCCAGCCCGGACTCGCCGTAGATGAAGAGCGGGTTGTACGCCTTGGCCGGGGCCTCGGCGACCGCCACCGCCGCCGCGTGCGCGAAGCGGTTGCTGGCGCCGATCACGAAGGTGTCGAACAGGTACTTGGGGTTCAGCCGGGCGGCCGGCTCGTCCTTGCGGGAGCCGCCGGCCGGGGGAGCGCCGGGCGGGGCGGGCACCCCGGGGACGCCGGGACGCTCGGCGGAGCGCTCCGGGGAGGCCTTCTCCGCGGGACGGCCGCCGGTGGGGCGGGAACCGCCGGCCCGGCGGCCGGCGCCGGCCCGCGGCTGCTCGTTCGGGCCGGGGCCGTAGGCGCCGCCGAAGAGGTCGCCCTGGGTGGTCGCGGGCGGGCCGGGGACGGGCCGCGGCGCCTGGCGGGGCGCGGGCTCCTCCGGGTCGCGGTAGGCGGGTGGCTGCTCCTGGTAGCCCTGCCAGCCCTGGCCGCCGCCGGGGCCGCCGTACGGGGCCTGGCGCGGGTCGTAGCCGCCGGTGTCGTAGCGGGGCCGCTCGTAGTCCTGCTCGTACGGCTGCCCCTGACCCTGCTCGTAGGGGTGGCCCTGCTCGTACGGCTGGCCGTGTTCGTACGACTGCGGGTAGTCCTGGCCGCCGTAGTCGGGGGCGTCCTCCTCGGCCGGGCCCGGGTAGGGCTCGGCGGGGGACTGGGGGGCGGGTGCGGGCGTGGTCGGCACCGCGTTGGCGTCGACCATCACGGCGATCCGGACCGGGCGGCTGAGCTCACGGCTGAGGGCCTCGGTCAGCTGCGGCAGCAGCCGGCCCTCCAGCACCTGCTTGGCCCGCTCGTTCGGGGTCGCCAGCAGGGCGGTGTCGTGCATCATCCACATCGGCTGGGTGCGCTGCACCCACTGTTTGTCCATCTCCCCGACATCGGGGTCGTTGACCAGCCGCTCGACGACCCTGGCCCAGACCGGGACGAGGTCGCTGTTGACATCAGCCACTGGTGCACGCTTTCCAAGAACAAACCAGACAAGTTCTGCAACGGTAGTCAGCGAACAGGGCGGGATCAAGTCGTTGTCCACAGGCTGTGGGTAAGACGGGCGATCGCGGGCTGGTTTGACCCCCGTGCCCCGTCCCGCGTACCGTAACCAGGTCGAGTTGTCGATGGCCGCTGCCGCATGTCCGCGGGTCCACCCGCTCCATAAGGCGCGCAGCACGGGCGCCGTGGATTGCCTCAGACCCCAGCCGAACTGGGGCGATGGGCCGGATTTCCGAATCAGGGGAGATCACGCGGACGCACGGTGACGGCCAAGCGATTTCCCGTCATCCTACGATTCACCTCAGGAGCCCCCGAGTGAGCAAGCGCACCTTCCAGCCGAACAACCGTCGTCGCGCGAAGACCCACGGCTTCCGGCTGCGTATGCGTACCCGCGCCGGCCGTGCCATCCTGGCCGCCCGCCGTGGCAAGGGCCGCACCAGCCTGTCCGCCTGATCCGCGCCAGAGTCTGTTGTGCTGCCCTCCGAGAATCGGCTGCGGCGGCGCCAGGACTTCGCGACCGCGGTGAAACGCGGTCGTCGGGCCGGCCGGCCCCTTCTGGTCGTCCATCTCAGCAGAGACGGTGACCCGCAGGGGCAGACCGACCGGACCAGCGACTCCCGCCCGCACGTCGCCGAGGGGACTCCTTCGGCGCGTGCGGGTTTCGTCGTGAGCAAGGCCGTTGGCCCGGCGGTCGTCCGCAATCTGGTCAAGCGCCGGTTGCGTCACCTCGTTCGTGATCGTCTGTCCAGGCTGCCCGCCGGTAGCCTGATAGTGGTGCGTGCGCTGCCCCAGGCCGCGACCGCCTCGTACCAGGACCTCGAACGTGACCTGGACGCGGCACTCAAGCGGTTGCTGAGGACGGAGCCCGCCGCCACGGCGCCGACGGGAGCAGGTCGATGAAGTACCTGCTGATGGGTCTGATCAGGGTCTACCAGTGGACCATCAGCCCACTGCTCGGTCCGGTCTGCCGTTATTACCCCTCCTGCTCGCACTACGGCTACGAGGCCGTGAAGGTGCACGGGGCGGTGAAAGGCGGCGGGCTGACCGTGTGGCGCATCCTGCGCTGCAATCCGTGGACGCCCGGCGGGGTCGATCATGTCCCGCCGCGCAAGCATCCGGTGTGGCACCGGCGGTTGCGGGACTGGCTGAAGAGCCCGTCCGCCACCGGAGACCCGGTGACCGCCACCCCCGCCGGTCCGGACCCCGAGGGCCCGGCGACCATTGGTCCCGTGCGGCCAATCCACCTGTCCAAGGAGCCTGACCGGTGACCTTCTCCTTCCTGAATCCCCTGTACACAGCGGTGTCCTGGATCATCGTCCAGTTCCACTCGCTGTACAGCCACATCTTTGACCCGGACGGTGGCTGGGCCTGGGGTCTCGCCATCGCCTCGATGGTGGTCGTCATCCGGATCTGCCTGATCCCGCTCTTCGTGAAGCAGATCAAGGCGACCCGGGCCATGCAGGCGATCCAGCCGAAGATGAAGGCCATCCAGGAGCGCTACAAGAACGACCGGCAGCGCCAGTCCGAAGAGATGATGAAGCTGTACAAGGATGCGGGTACCAACCCGTTCTCCAGCTGCCTTCCCATCATCGTGCAGGCGCCGTTCTTCACCGCCCTCTACGGCGTGCTCGCCAAGGTCGCCAAGGGCCAGGACATCGGTGTCATCCACGGTGACCTGCTGGTGAGCGCCGGCAAGGCGCACATCTTCGGTGCCCCGCTCTCCGCGACCTTCGTCGGCAGCCCCGAGACCAGCGTCAAGATCGTCACCGCCGTGATGATCATCCTGATGTCGCTGTCGCAGTTCGTCACCCAGCGCCAGCTGATGACCAAGAACGTCGACCTCACGGTGAAGACGCCGTTCATGCAGCAGCAGAAGATGCTGATGTACGTCTTCCCGATCATGTTCGCCGTGATGGGCATCAACTTCCCGGTCGGTGTCCTGGTCTACTGGCTGACCACCAACGTCTGGTCGATGGGCCAGCAGCTGATCGTCATCCACAACAACCCGACCCCGGGCAGCATGGCCTTCCAGGAGCGCCAGGAGCGTCTGAAGAAGGCCGGCCGACTGCGTCCGGACGGTACGGAGATCAAGGGCGCGCTCTGGGGCATGCTGCCCCCGTCCAAGGCGGCCGTGAGCGAGGCGGCCAGCGCCGCCGCGGTGGTCGAGGAATCGGTGCAGGCGCGCCGCCAGCAGCCCCGTCGGCAGAGCAAGGCCCAGCGCCAGCAGGGCGGCGTCGGACAGCCGACCGTGGAGCCGGGCAAGGACGCCCCGGCCGAGGAGCCCACCGACGCAGCTCCGGCCGACACCGCCCCGGCGGACTCCCCGGCCGATGCCGGTGGCAAGCCGGCGGCCGCCAAGCAGAGCACGGCCAAGCCGGCCGGTACCAAGCAGGGCACCCGGCAGCAGCCGAAGCGCGGTGGCGGCCAGCGGCCGAAGAAGAAGTCCTGACCGGCCCCAAGCCTGTTGTGACAGCCGCGAAGAGCTTCGTTCCCGGCCCGGCAGACGGGCCCATCTCCGAAGGAGTCCATCAGTGACGGAAGGCACCACCTCCGCCGTCGAGGCCGAGACCGCCGCCAGTTCCGACGAGAGCCTCATCTCCCGTCTGGAGCAGGAGGGCGACATCGCGGCGGACTACCTGGAGGGTCTGCTCGACATCGCCGACCTCGACGGTGACATCGACATGGACGTCGAGGGCGACCGCGCCCTGGTCTCCATCGTCAGTGACGGCAACGACCGCGCGCTGCAGCGCCTGGTCGGCCAGGACGGCGAGGTGCTGGAGGCCCTCCAGGAGCTGACCCGGTTGGCTGTCCACCGGGAGACCGGCGAGCGCAGCCGCCTCATGCTGGACATTGCCGGCTTCCGGGCCCGCAAGCGCGAGGAGCTGGCGGTGCTCGGGGCCAAGGCCGCGGAGCAGGCCAAGAGCAGTGGCGAGCAGGTCAAGCTGCGGCCGATGACTCCCTTCGAGCGCAAGGTCGTCCACGACGCGGTCGCCGCGGCCGGCCTGCGCAGCGAGTCCGAGGGCGAAGAGCCCCAGCGGTTCGTGGTCGTGCTGCCGGTCTGAGGCCGACAGGTCGACGACCGGCCGCCGTGGCGGCCGGAGAGCTTCACCGGACGTGACCCCGTCCGCCTCGTGCGGGCGGGGTCGTCGTCCCTTCTGGGATGTTTCACGTGAAACAGTGCGTTGAGCGGGTCGGTGGATCCGGGGATCGGAGAGGTCGAGATGGACACGGAGAACGCGGCTGCCGGCCGGCCGGGGGCGGACGTGGACCCGGCCGCTGAGGGGCGGGCCACCGAGCTGGAGCATCCTGGCGAGGCACCGGCCGTCGCCCGGGAGGTCTTCGGGGAGCGCTACGACGCCGCGGTCCGCTACACCGAGCTGCTGGCCACCGCGGGCGTGCAGCGCGGGCTGATCGGGCCCCGCGAGGTGCCCCGGCTCTGGGACCGCCACGTGCTGAACTGCGCGGTGCTGGCCGAGCTGCTGCCCTCCGGCATCACTCTGTGCGACGTCGGCTCCGGGGCCGGCCTGCCGGGCATCCCGGTGGCGCTGGCCCGTCCGGACGTCTCGGTGACGCTGCTGGAGCCACTGCTGCGCCGGACCACCTTCCTGGAGGAGGTCGTCCGGGAGCTGGGCCTGGACAATGTCACGGTGCTGCGCGGTCGCGCGGAGGAGATGGTCGGCAAGCTCGCGGTGGACGTGGTGACCGCCCGGGCGGTGGCGCCGCTGGACCGGCTGGCCGGCTGGGGCATGCCGCTGCTGCGCCCGCACGGACAGATGCTGGCGCTCAAGGGCGACAGCGCGGAGCAGGAGCTGGCCGAATCGCGGGCCGGTCTGGCCAAGCTGGGTGCGGTCGAGTGGAGCGTCATCGCGGTCGGCGAGGGCACCCTGGAGACCTCGACCCGGGTGATCCAGGTGAAGGCGGGGGAGAGCCCCGGCGGGGTGAAGGCGGCCACCCGGCGTGCCAAGGCGGCCCGGGCGGGTCGCACCGCGAGCGTCCGGAACGGCGAGCGCGGCCGGGGCGGGCGGCGCCGCAGCCGCTGATCCGGCGTGACGCCGACGACGTACCGAACACGGGCGGACGGGCCTCCTGCGAGGGAGGATCGTCCGCCCGTCGTCGTTCAGGTGGCGGACGGGCCGCTGTTCCCCCCGGCGTTCGGCCGGGTGGTGCCCCCGGGACTCCGGAGTGTCGCAACGTCAGATTTCCGGCATAGCGGGCATGGTGTTTCACGTGAAACGTCGCTCCTTGCTCTCGGGCATCCTCCGCCGTGACCGGGCGGCGACTGTTGCCGCTCCGGTTTCACGTGAAACACTGACCCCCATGCAGGACTCGGAGACCGTCGACCAGATCGATGACACGCCCATCGCACGGGCTGCCCAGGCTGCGGTTCAGGCGATCGGCCGAGCGGGCGAGGGACTGCCCCGGCCCGCCGCCACCCGGGTGATCGTGGTCGCCAACCAGAAGGGTGGGGTGGGCAAGACCACCACCACCGTGAACATGGCCGCCTCGCTCGCCATGCACGGCCTGCGCGTCCTGGTCGTCGACCTCGACCCGCAAGGCAACGCCTCCACGGCGCTCGGCATCGACCACCACGCCGAGGTGCCGTCCATCTACGACGTCCTGGTGGAGGGCAAGCCGCTGGCCGACGTGGTGCAGCCGGTGCACGACGTCGAGGGGCTGTTCTGCGTTCCCGCCACCATCGACCTGGCCGGCGCCGAGATCGAGCTGGTCTCCCTGGTGGCCCGGGAGAGCCGGCTCCAGCGGGCCATCGCCGCCTACGAGCAGCCGCTCGACTACATCCTGATCGACTGTCCGCCCTCGCTGGGTCTGCTGACGGTCAACGCCCTGGTCGCCGGCCAGGAGGTGATGATCCCGATCCAGTGCGAGTACTACGCCCTGGAGGGCCTCGGTCAGCTGCTGCGCAACGTCGAGCTGGTGCGCGCGCACCTCAATCCCGCACTGCACGTGTCGACCATCCTGCTCACCATGTACGACGCCCGGACCAGGCTGGCCGCCCAGGTCGCCGAGGAGGTCCGGACCCACTTCCACCAAGAGGTGCTGAGCACGGCGATCCCGCGCTCGGTGCGCATCTCGGAGGCGCCCAGCTACGGGCAGACGGTGCTCACCTACGACCCGGGCTCGACCGGGGCGCTCTCCTACCTGGAGGCCGCCCGCGAGCTCGCGCTGCGTGCGGTGGGCCAGGGCGGCTCGCTGGTGGGTCAGCAGCGGGACGGCCAGCAGGGGCACGGCGCCCCGGTGGCACAGCACGGCACGACGGAGGGTCATCAGTGAGTGCTCGCAGGGTTGGTCTGGGACGAGGGCTGGAGGCGTTGATCCGCCCCGCCGCGCCGGTGGACGGCGGGGCGGAGGCGAAGCCCGCGGCAGCCGCGCCCGCACCGGCCTCGGTGACGCCGCTGCCGAGCGGCCGCGGCACGGTGGCGGCCCGGGCGGCCGCGGAGAAGCGGGCCGAGCAGGCGCAGCCGGCCGGTGCGTACTTCGCCGAGCTGCCGCTGGACGCGATCACCCCGAACCCGCGCCAGCCGCGTGAGGTCTTCGACGAGGACAAGCTGGCCGAGCTGGTCACCTCCATCAAGGAGGTCGGGCTGCTCCAGCCGATCGTGGTCCGCCAGGTCGGTGCGGACAGCTTCGAGCTGATCATGGGCGAGCGCCGCTGGCGCGCCTCCCGGGAGGCCGGGCTGGAGCGGATCCCGGCGATCGTCCGGGCCACCGAGGACGACAAGCTGCTGCTGGACGCGCTCCTGGAGAACCTGCACCGCGCCGAGCTGAACCCGGTGGAGGAGGCGGCCGCCTACGACCAGCTGCTGCGGGACTTCGCCTGCACCCACGAGGAGCTGGCCGACCGGATCGGCCGCTCCCGCACGCACGTCTCCAACACCCTGCGGCTGATGAAGCTCCCGCCGTCCGTCCAGACCCGGCTGGTGGCCGGGACGCTGATGGCCGGACACGCCCGGGCGCTGCTCGGCCTGTCGGGGCCCGAGCAGCAGGAGCGGCTGGCCGCGCGGGTCATCGCCGAGGGCCTCACGGTGCGCAACGTCGAGGAGATCGTCGTGCTGATGCGCTCGGAGGAACCGGAGGAGCCCAAGCGCCAGGCGCCGAAGGCGGGCAAGCTGAACTCCCCGGCCTTCAACGACCTGGCGAGCCGGCTGTCCGACCGCTTCGACACCCGGGTCAAGGTCGAGGTGTCGCAGCGCGGCGGGAAGCTGGGCAAGGGCAAGGTGGTGCTGGAGTTCGGCTCGGTGGAGGACCTGAACCGGATCCTGGACAGCATGGCCCCGGGTGAGGACGGTCTGCGGCTGTCGCAGGGCTGAGCCGGACCGGCCGGCCGAGGGCAACGACCCGATGGGTGCGTGTTCCACGTGAGCGCTGTTTCACGTGAAACATGCACCCATCGGCGTTCGTGGGGGAATGCTCGACCGTGAGAGGGAGGAGGTGCGGCCATGGGACGGCGGATCGCTCCGCTGACGCTGGACAACCTCGGGGACCTGCCGAACGGCTGTCGCTCCTGCGTGTTCTGGGAGCTGGACCCGGTCAGCGCGAAGGAGGCGGTGGAGGCGGGCAAGCCGGAGCTGGAGAAGGAGGGGTGGATCTCCACGGTGCTGCTGGAGTGGGGCTCCTGCGGGCGGATCGTCTACGTGGACGACCGGCCCGCCGGGTTCGTGCTCTACGCACCGCCCGCCTACGTCCCCCGCTCGCAGTCCTTCCCGACCAGTCCGGTGTCGGCGGACGCCGTTCAGCTGATGGTCAGCCGGGTGCTGCCGGGCTACCAGCGCCAGGGCCTCGGCCGGGTGCTGGTGCAGACGGTGGCCAAGGACCTGATCGGGCGAGGGGTGCGGGCGATCGAGGCCTTCGGCTCGTCCGGGCGGGTGCCGACCAGCTGCGTGCTGCCGGCCGACCATCTGCTCGCGGTCGGCTTCAAGACCGTCCGCCCGCACCAGCGCTACCCGCGGCTGCGTCTGGAGGCGCGGACGACGCTCTCCTGGCGGGGTGATGTGGAGGGGGCGCTGGAGCGGCTGTTGGGCGGCGGGCGCAAGGAGCCCGCGCTGCGGCCGTTCTAGCGGTCGCCTCCGTAAGGCGTCTCCGTAGGGCGTCGCCGTAGGGCGTCTCCAGGGGCGTCCGGAGGGCCGGGCCCGGAAACGACGGCGGCGGGGGTCCCCACCGAGGGGAGCCCCGCCGCCGTGCGGTCGACGACCGGAAGACCTAGATGAACTCGGCCAGCTCGCGCAGCAGCGCGGCCTTCGGACGGGCACCGGTGATGGACTTCACCGGCTCGCCGTCCTTGTAGACGATCAGGGTCGGGATCGAGATGACGCCGTACTTGGCGGCGGTCGCCTGGTTGGCGTCCACGTCCAGCTTGGCGATGGTCAGCTTCTCGCCGTGCTCGGCCGCGATGTCGTCCAGGACCGGGGCGACCTGGCGGCACGGGCCGCACCAGGTGGCCCAGAAGTCGACCAGTACGGGCTTCTCGCTCTTCAGGACGTCCTGCTCGAACGTCGCGTCGGTGACGGTGGTGGTGGCGCCGGCCACGGGAACTCCTCGGGTTCGGACGGAGGGGGCTGCTGCCAGGAGAACAACGGGTGGACCCGTTTTGTTCTGCCCGGCCGGGGCGGGGGTGTTTCACGTGGAACACCCCCGTGGGGCGGAGGGTGGGGCTCAGACCGCGACGGCGGCCTTGGCCTCCAGGTCGTCCAGCGCGGCCAGGTAGCGCTCGGCGTCCAGGGCGGAGGAGCAGCCGGTGCCGGCGGCGGTGATGGCCTGGCGGTAGGTGTGGTCCACGACGTCGCCGGCGCCGAAGACGCCCGGGATGTTGGTCCGGGTCGAGGGGGCCTCGACCTTGAGGTAGCCCTCGGCGTCCAGGTCCAGCTGGCCCTTGAAGAGCTCGGTGCGCGGGTCGTGGCCGATCGCGATGAACAGACCGGTGACGGCCAGCTCGCGGGTCTCGCCGGTCGTGGTGTCGCGCAGGGTGACACCGCTGAGCTTCGGGTCGCCGTGGATGGCCTCGACCGCGCTGTCCCACTCGAAGCGGATCTTCGGGTCGGCGAAGGCGCGCTCCTGCATCGCCTTGGAGGCGCGCAGGGTGTCCCGGCGGTGGATGATCGTGACGCTCCTGGCGAAGCGGGAGAGGAAGGTCGCCTCCTCCAGAGCGGTGTCGCCGCCGCCGACCACTGCGATGTCCTGGTCGCGGAAGAAGAAGCCGTCGCAGGTGGCGCACCAGGAGACGCCACGGCCGGAGAGCTTGTCCTCGTTCGGCAGACCGAGCTTGCGGTGCTGGGAGCCGGTGGTGACGATCACGGCGCGCGCCTGGTGCACGTTGCCCTCGGAGTCGGTGACGGTCTTGATGTCACCGGTGAGGTCGACCGCGACGATGTCGTCGGGGATCAGCTCGGCGCCGAAGCGCTCGGCCTGGGCCCGCATGTTGTCCATCAGCTCGGGGCCCATGATGCCGTCCCGGAAGCCCGGGAAGTTCTCGACCTCGGTGGTGTTCATGAGCGCACCACCGGCGGTCACGGCCCCCTCGAAGACCAGCGGCTTGAGGGAGGCACGGGCCGTGTAGAGCGCGGCCGTGTACCCGGCCGGGCCGGAACCGATGATGATCACGTTACGGACGTCGCTCACTGCTTCTCCTGGTTCGCATCGCGACCCGCGTTTGCTGCGGGGAGGGCGGTCCTGCTCCGCCGCCCGGGACAACGACTGACCAGTGTCTCGCATTCCCAGGCGGATCAGTACCAGGCGCCCGAAGTCCGGAAGCGGCGTGCCGCCGTCGGCGTGGATCGCATGGGAACCGCCGGTCAGCGGCTGGGAACGGCCTGGTGCAGGACGACCGGGCCGCAGTCGGGGGAGCGCAGGTAGACGTCGACGGAACCGGGGCGGCCGGCCAGGGAGTAGACCAGGACGTCGACCGGGGCGCCGTGGTAGCTGCCCCGGTGGGTGGCCAGCGGGGTGCCGGAGGCGGGTGCCGGGCAGCCCGGGCCGCTGGGGGAGGCGGGGGAGGGCGAGTCGGGCTCCGGGCGGCCGCCGTCGGCGGGCAGGGCCCCCTCGGACTGGGCGGGCCCGGTGGCCAGCAGTCCCGGGACGTTCTTCGAGCGGGCCAGCAACTGTTGCACCTGGGCGGCGAGTTCGTCGTCGCGGTACTCGGTGCCGGCGCCCGCCGTGTGCGGGGCGCGGACATCGTGGCCGTCGGTGGTCACGGCCGGGGCGCCGCCCGCGGTGGCCGCCACCGTGCCGGACCCGTCGTCGGGGTGGAGCAGCAGTGCCCCGCCGAGCCCGAGGGCGGCCAGGACGGCGGCCGTGCCGAGCAGCAGGGCGAACCGCCGCCGGCGGGGGCGGGCGCGGCCGGGCCCGCCGGCCGAGCCGGACCGGCCTGCGGGTCGGTCGCCGGATCGGGCCACCGGCCGGGAGGCGGCGGAGGAGGGCGTGACGGGCGCCGTGGCGGCACGCGCGGACCGGGCCGGGGCCTCGGCCCGGTGGTCGGCCGCGGGGGCCTCCTGGGCCGGTTCGACGGCCTCGCGGCCGTTACCGGCGGTTGCGGCGGCGGCTGCGGCCTCGGCCAGCGCCGCGTCCAGCCGGGCGGCGACGTCGGCCGGCATCGGCGGGGTCTCGACGTCGCCGAGTATCGCCTGGACCTCGGCGAGGGCCTCGACGGTCTCCCGGCACTCGGCGCAGCCGTCCAGGTGCCGGCGCAGCGCCCCGATGGTGTCCGGGGACTCGATCAGTCCTTCGGCGAGGTCGGCCAGCCGCTCGACCGGGGGGTGGTCCTCGGCGGGGTCGGGGAAGGAGGGGTGGGCGTTCATCGGGTGCTCGCGTCTCCTTCCAGGACCGTCCGGCCGGTGCTCGGGCCCGCCCCTGTGACGGTGCCGGGCGGCTTCGGGTTCCCCCGGGTGTCGCGGCGCGGCGGGGCCGAGCCGCGGGCGGGCGGTGTTTCACGTGAAACATCGGGCTCGCGCAGGTGCCGGACCAGGGGGAGGAGCCGGGCCCGGCCGCGCGCGCAGCGGCTCTTCACGGTGCCCACCGGAACGCCCAGCAGTTCGGCCGCCTCGGCCACCGGGTACCCCTGCATGTCGACCAGCACCAGTGCGGCCCGCTGCTCGGCGGGCAGCTCGGCGAGCGCCGCGGTCAGCTCGCGGTGCAGCTCGGCCCGGACCACCGGGAAGTCGGCCGGCTCGGCGCTGCCGACCAGGGTGTCCAGCCGCTGGGGGTCCTCGTCGAGCGGGGTGGTGCGGCGGGTGGCGCCGCGCCGGGCGCGGTCCAGGCAGGCGTTGACCACGATCCGGTGCAGCCAGGTGGTGACCGCCGAGCGGCCCTGGAAGCCGGCGGCGGCGCGGAAGGCGGAGACCAGGGCGTCCTGGAGGGCGTCGGCGGCCTCCTCGCGGTCGCCCAGGGTACGCAGGGCGACCGCCCAGAGCCGGTCGCGGTGGCGGTCCACCAGCAGACCGAAGGCCGCCGGGTCGCCGGCGACGTGCCGGGCGAGCAGCGTCGCGTCGTCCGTCGGGTGCGCGTCGTCCGCCACCGTCACCCCTCCCTCCCGGCCGCCGGTCCGTGCCGCGTCCGCGGTCGTCGGATCAGCCGGAGACCTTCACCTCGGCGACGTGGCCGCGGAACCTGCCGTCGGTATCCTTCGTCAGACCGGTCAGCCAGATCAAGAGGTACCGCGTGGTGACCGGGGAGTCGAGGGTGTACTCGACGTTGCTCCCGGTCTTCTTCCCGACGACGGTGAAGGCGTCCGGCTTGGCCTGCAGCGGGTTGGCGCCGGCGGCCGGGGTGGGCAGCCGCAGCTCCGCGGACTGCTCGCCGCCGGAGAACTGGACGTTCACCGAGGAGACCGGCTGCGGCGAGCCGAGGTCGATCAGCAGGCCGGTGCCCGACTTCAGCGCGGGCGGTTTGGCGCCGAACTGGTCGACGTACCAGCCGGTGGTCCACGAGGTGCTCAGGTCGCCGTCGATGGCCTTCCCGATGCTCTCGGTGCCCTCGGGCCCGTCGCCCAGGGGGTTGTAGGACTGCGCGTCCTTGACGGCCAGCGTCACCGGGTTGTGGGTGCTGGCCTGCGGGCTCGGCGCGGTGCTGCTGGTCGAGGGGGCCGGGGACGCGGTGGCCGACCCGGTGTGCCGCAGGCTGTCGACGAACTGCCAGGAGGCGACGCCGATCGCCCCCAGCGCGACCGTCCACGCGGTGGCCTTGACCACCCGGCGCAGCCGCCGCCTGGTGCGCCGGGAGGAGGTCGGGCGGGAGGAGGCCGGCAGCGGGGCGACGGTGGTGTCGGCGACCCGGGTCGGGTTGGGCGCGGTGGGCAGCGCGTGGGTGTTGTGCCGGGGCGGGACCGGGAAGGCGGGCAGCTCCGGTTCGGGCTGGCGGATCCGGGGCATCTGCGCGATCGCCCGGACCAGCTCCTCCGGCGTGGTGATCGGCTGGGCGTGGTGCGGCGGCTGGTCGAACAGGGCCCGCGCGGCGAGCTCGGACAGGCCCTTGTGGACCCCGGCGCGGACCTGGTCCGGCGCGGCGTTCTGGAGGCCCTTGGGCAGGCCCTGGAGGTCGTAGCGGTCCTCCGGGTACGGCCAGCGGTGGGTGAGCGCGGCGAACAGCAGTGCGCCGATCGCGCGGGTGTCCGCCCGCTGGGCGTCCTCGGCGTCCTCGGCGGGCAGCCCGCGCAGGGCGGCGTCCACCGCGATGCCGTTGATCCGGTACTGGCCGCTGTCGGTGCGCAGCACGCAGCGCGGGGTGAGCCGCAGGTGGGCCTGGCCGCGCCGGTGGGCGGCCGCGACGGCGTCGGCGACCTGGCGGACCATCTGGTACGCCTCGTGCGGCTCCATCGGGCCGTTGGCGAGCAGCCTGGCCAGGTCGGAGGAGTGCGGCAGCCACTCCCGGACGACGTAGACCAGCTCGCCCTCGTGGACGGCGTCCAGGACCTGGACGAAGCGCGGGTCGCCGAGCAGCGCGGCGGACTTGGCGGCCGCCACCACCTTGCGGGCCCGCTGGTGGCCGGAGGCCATCAGGTGGACGCCGACGGCCCGGCGCAGCTTCTCGTCGACGGCGCGCCAGCTGCTGAAGGTCTCGGTCTGGGAGATGCACTCCTCCAGCCGGTACCGGTGGCCGATCATGTCGCCGCTGCGGCGCTGCGGGGCGGGGAGGGTGCGCGGGAGGGTGGCGGTGTCGCGCGGGTCGACCGTGGGCTGCGGGTCGGTGGGGCGGCGCGCGGGGCGGGCGGGTTCGTCGGCGGGCTTCTTCCGGGGGGAGCCGGCGGCCAGTTCGGCGCGGAGCTCCTGCACGGAGAGCGGTGCGGTGATCTCCGAGGTCTCCTCGCCGGCGGGGGTGCCCGGTCCTGCGGCCGGTGCGTCGTCCCCGCTCTCGTCCTCGTCCTTGTCCGCGTCGGTGCGCCCGGGGACGGCGGCAGCGGTGGTGGCGCCCTCGCGGGCGTCCGCGGAGGTGCTCCCGCCGGCGTCCTGCGAGCCCGTGAGCTCGTCGATCGCCGCGGCCAGTGCGGCCTCGTCCGTCGCCGCGTCAGCTGCTGACGTGTCGACGACGGCCTTGGTGCCATCAGCCACCGTGGTCCTGCCTCCCCTTGTGTAGCCCCGGCCTGAGAGATTCGCTGGAGCCCGGGGGTCGGCGGCCCTGTGCTCCAGGACAATTGTGCCCACTCTTCTCCACCGGGTACGACCGCTGGGACGTCCGCTCGGTTGCACGCGGGTGGAGAGATGTGGTGCAGATTGGACACCGGGTCGCCATCCGACGGTCGGGCGGACCCGAACCAACCGGTGACCCAGCACTCGGCCGGACGAGCGGAGGAGCGTCTCGCTCCGGTTGACGCCCGGTCAGGGCGTCCGCTCGTCCGGCCGGTGGTCGGACGGTCAGCGGCCCAGCCGGCCGCGGACCATGCCCAGCATGGCGTTCAGTTCCTCGATCCGCAGGCGCTTCGCGATGAGCACGAAGACCGCCAGCTGGAGGCCGCCGGCCACGACCAGGGCCGCCACGCTGCCCGGCCAGCCGCCGAGCACCTGCTGGACCCCCAGGCTGGCGCCGAGGCCGACCAGCGCGGCCGGGACGCAGGCGGCGGCCAGCCGGCTGTACGTCCTGCCGATCCGCTTGGTGTCCAGTCCGCCGATCCGCTTCTTCAGCTTCGGCATCGCGACCGTCACCCCGACGGCGTAGGCGAGGCCGTAGCCGAAGGCGAGGCCGACCACCGTCCACTCGGCGGGCAGCACCAGCCAGCACAGCAGGGCGAAGCCGGCCTGGCAGGCCGCGACCCAGACGGTGTTGGAGAACGGCGTGCGGGTGTCCTCGTAGGCGTAGAAGCCGCGCAGCATCACGTACTGGGCGGAGTACGGGATCAGGCCCAGGGCGAACGCGGAGAGCATCAGACCGACGTTGGTGGCGTCGTTCAGGACGGTGTCGTTGCCGCCGACCGCGTAGATCGCCCGGCCGATCACCGGGCCCAGCGACAGGAACAGGAAGGCCGCCGGGACGACCGCGACCGCGGTGGTGCGCAGGCCGTAGGAGATGTCGTCGCGCACGGCGCCGGCGTCCTCGTCGGCCGCCGCCCGGGAGAGCCGGGGGAGCACCGCGCTCATGATCGAGACGGTGATCACGGCCTGCGGGAGCTGCCAGATCAGCAGCGCGTTGGAGAACGCGGCCAGGCCGACGCCGTCGTGGCCGGCCGCCGCCGCGGCGTCGCCCGCCTTGGTGGACAGCTGGGTGATCACCAGGTAGCCGGCCTGGTTGGCGAGCACGAAGAAGAACGTCCACTTGGCCAGCCGGGCGGCCTTGCCCAGGCCGTGACCGCGCCAGTCGAAGCGGGGCCGGAAGCGGAACTCGGCGGCCCGCAGGTACGGGATCATCGCCAGCGACTGGACGACCAGACCGATCAGGGTGCCGAGGCCGAGCAGCCGCACGCCCTCGGGGGAGATGCCCTCCGGGGTGACGTGGGTGGTGCCGAACCCGCTGTAGACCCAGATGTAGGCGGAGAAGGTGAAGATCACCACGATGTTGTTCAGGACCGGGGTCCACATCATCGCGCCGAAGCGGCCGCGGGCGTTGAGGATCTGGCCCATCACCACGTGGATGCCCATGAAGAAGATGCTCGGCAGGCAGAAGCGGGCCATCGCCACCGTGGTGTCGGCGCGCTCCGGGTTGGCCATCATCGGGTGGGCGATCAGCTGCACCAGCACGGGCGCCCCGAGCACCGCCAGGAAGACCACGCCGCCGAGCCCGACCATCACCAGGGTGAGCAGCCGGCTGGCGTACGCGGTGCCGCCGTCCTCGTCGTTCTTCATGCTGCGCACCAGCTGCGGCACGAAGACCGCGTTCAGCGCGCCGCCGCCGATCAGGATGTACAGCAGGGTCGGCAGGGTGTTCGCCGCGTTGTAGGAGTCACCCATCACGCCGACACCGATGGCCGCGGTGATCACCATGGTCCGGACGAAGCCGGTGCCGCGGGAGACCAGCGTGCCGGCCGCCATGATCGCGCTGGAGTTCAGCAGGCTGGCGACCTTGCCGCCACCGGCCGCCTGGGCGGGTTCGGCGGCGGGCGCCTGCTGGGAGGCCTGCTCCTCGGCGACGACGTCGGACAGCGGTTCGACGGCCGGGGGCACCGCGACGGCGGCCACCTGCCTGGTGGCCTCCTCCTCGGAGAGCGGCGGGTCGAACTCGATCGGCGGCACGAAGTGCTGCTGCCCGCCCGGAGCGCCGCCGTGCTGCGGCTGCCCCGGGTAGCCGCCCGCCGGCGGGTACGGGGCGGGGCCGACCGGAGGGGCGGTCGGCTGGACCTGCTGCGGGGCCGGGGCGGGCTGCGGGACCGGCGGCTGGGCCGCGGACTGCGCCGGGCGGCCGCCGAACAGGGCGTCCACCCCGACGTACTCGGTGGTCTCGGTGTCCCAGGCGGAGTGCGCCGGGCCCGGCTCCCACTGCGGCCGGGGCTGCTCGACGCCGCCCCAGTGGCCACCGGCGGCCTGCGCCGGGGCCGGCTGCTGCGGCCAGGCGCCCTGCACCGGGGTGTCCCAGCCGGGCTGCACCGGCGGCACCGGGGCCGCGAACTGCTGCTGGGCCTGGTACGGGGTCGGCGGCACCGGCGTCGGGTAGCCGCCGCCCTGCGGCGGCAGCTGCGGCGGCACGTCGTACGCGGCGGCCGGCGGCTGGGGCGCGACGGGCCGACCGGCCTGCAGACCGTACGGGTCCTGGCCGTCCTGCGGGTGCCCGTACGCGTCCGCCGCGTACGGGTCCTGGGCGTAGGTGTCGGCCACGTACCAGTCGCCGGACGGCGACTCGGCGCCCGGCCGGCTCTCACCGCGGCCCGACGGCCGCTCCTCGCTGCGCCCGGTCATGTCACCTCTTCGCTGTCGTGGGGGAGGCCGGCCCGGCGGTGCGGGGGGTCGGCGGTATCAAGGACCAACCTTCTCATCACCGGCGGCCCGATCCCGGCCATCCGGGCTGCTGCCGCGCGGTGTCTGCGCGGGACCGTCACCTCGGGTGTCGTCCGTCCCGCCGGCCCGGTCCGGTTCCGCGGCCCCGGCGCGATCCGCGGTGGAGTCCTGCGCCGTGTCCTCCGAGGCGCCCTCCGCCGTGTCCTGCGCCGTGTCCTCGGCCGTGTCCCGCGCTCCGGTGCCGTCCGCCGCCGGGGCGTCCCCGACCGGCTGGTCGCCGTCCTCGTGCGGCTGCCCGCCGCGTCGCTTGCGCTGGCGCACGAAGCGCAGCGCGGCCAGCAGCAGCAGGACACCGGCGCCCGCGAAGATGTACAGCACCCCGTTGGTCACCGAGGTGACCTCGACCTTGAACTGCTGGGGGTCGCCGTACGGCCGGGAGTCGGGGCCGGTGGTCCACAGCTGGGCGGTCATCGCGACCGTCCCGTTGTTGTGCGCCTCGGCGTTGAAGCGCAGGGTCACGCTCTGCGAGGCCGGGAGGACCAGCTCCTCCTCCTTGCTCACCCGCAGCCTGTTCGGCTGGGCCGAGGTGAGCACCAGCTTCAGGTTGGTGACCGTCTGGGTCAGGTCGTTGCGGACGCTGACCTGGAGCAGACCGGTGTTGCCGGCCAGGGTGACGACGTTCTTCTTCGGCACCTGGACGGCGCTGGTCAGCTCCTTCAGGTACTTCGTGACGCCGGCGCGGTAGGTGCTCCCGGCCGGCGGCTGGCTGCGCCACTCGGTGGACAGCGAGCGGACCATCGCGGCGCTGAACGGGCCGCGCACCCGCTGCGGCAGGGTGAGCACCCGCATCAGGGTGTCCAGGTCGTGCTGGATGTCGTCGGTGCGGCTCAGGTCGGCCGCCGGCAGCTCCGAGGCGCGGGCCTGGGTCGGGTAGTCGGTGGGCGCCGGGACGGCGGTGTTGGCCTTCGGGTCGGCCGCGGACTGGGCCACCGCGTCCAGCTTGACCGAGGAGATCCACTTGCCGTCCGCCGTCTGCAGGGCGCTCGCCAGCGCCTTGGCGCCGGCGACGCTCAGCTCGCGCGGGGGCAGGACCAGCAGTCCGCGCTGGTTCTGCGGCTGCTCGTGGGTGATCGCGAAGGTCTCGGCGAGGAAGCGCTGGGTGGCGTCGGTCTGCGCCTGCGGGCTGCTCAGGTCCTTGTCGAAGAGCGAGGAGACGGTCTCGTCGGCCACCACGGCGCTCTGCCCGCCGCCGATCGGGCGGACGGCGGTCGGGGTGTAGTTGAGCGAGTCCGCCTCGGGCATGCTCGCGCCGTTGACCAGCACCAGCCCGCTGCCCGACTGCTGGGCGAGGGAGGCGATCTGCTGGTCGAGGTAGCCCTGGAACGGCCAGGCGACGTCCGACCGGGTGTCCACGGCGAGCCGGCCCTCGACGGTCAGCCGGCCGGCGGTGGCCGCCTTGCTCAGCGCGGTGGTCATCCCGGTCAGGTCGGAGCCGTTGTGGGCGATCGAGGCGAGGTCCGGGTCGGCGTACGGCAGCGAGACCACCTGGGTGCCCGGCTTGGCGACGGCGGCCCGCAGCTTGTCCAGCCAGGCGACGGCGGCGGCCGAGGGCTGCATTTGGACGGTGTTGTCGTCCTTGACGGACTTGCCCGACCCCTCGGTGCCCGGCTTCTGCACCCGGTAGGTCTTGGTCATCGCGAGCGCGGCGTCCAGCAGGTCCGGGTCGATCACCCAGGTCAGGCCGTTCAGCTTGGCGCCGGTGTCGACCAGTTCGTACAGCCGGCCGCCCGGGGCGAACTCGGTGGCCAGGCTGTCGTCGCGCAGCACCGAGACGGGCTGGTCGTTGCTGTCGGTGGTGGTCTGGGCGGCCACCACCGGCGCGTGCACCAGCGGCCAGACCGTGGCGACCTTCGTCGGCTGCGCCTCGGCGCCGCCCGGGTTGTACGGCAGGAAGGTCCGGGCGATGCCCAGGGGGCGGTCGCGCGGGTTGTCGGCGGTCCCGCCCCAGGCGTCCACCGCGAGCTCGTACGCGCCGCTCGCGGACAGTCCGAGGTCGCTCACCGCGACGCTCAGCGTGTACGGCTGGCTCTGCCCCGGGTTCAGCTCCGGCAGGGCGTACTGGGGGGTGTCCAGCTCGGTGCCGTCCTTGCCGTCCGGCGTGGAGCGGTCGGCCACGTTGGCCAGGTCGCTGCGCCGGTCCAGCGGCTTGTTGGAGTACGGCTTGCGGACGGCCGCGTGGGCGCCCTTGACCGCCGACTTGCCGGCGTTGGTGACGTGTCCGGTGATCGTCACGATGCCGTTCGGGGTGGCCACCTGCGGGCTGAGCGTGTCGATGGTCATCACCACCGGGTACTCGGCCGTGATGGTGGAGTCCGCGGCCGGCCGGACGTTGCCGCCGGCGGGCAGCGCGCCGGCCGGGGTGGCCGTGAAGAGGGTCAGGGCGGCCGCGCAGGCGGCGGCCAGGCGCGCGCCCGCCCGGCGCGTCCGGCGGGCCGGATGACGCCCCTCGGCGGGGCGCTCGGCCCCTCCAGGCTGTCGGTGCGTCCCCAGGCCCGAGTGCCGTGCCGGCTCACTCACTCGCTTCGCCCTCGCCGTTCTCGATCGTTCGCTGCTGATGCTGTCGTCCGGCGCGGTCCGCCCGACGGTTTTCGCTTGACTCTCTTGGATCGCTCCGCCCGACGCCGTCGCCGCACCGCTGCCGCGGGGGTTCCCGCGGACGGCGGCGGCGCGCGGCACCGCATCCCCCGTCCGGTGCCCGAGACTCGTCCACCGGCATGGTAACGATGCAGCCCGCGGCGCAGTGTTGCGGGCTGTGGGGTGAGACGCCCAGAACGCGCGGGCGGTTGACCTGTCGGGGCACGTACCCTTGTGAGCCGTGTCCACTGCCAATGAGCCCACCGCGCACACCGACCCCTCCAGCACCGCCGTCCAGGTCGTACCAGGCCTGAGCGAGGCCCAGGCCCTCGGCCTCCAAGAGCTGCTGCGGGTGTCGCCGGTCGCCGACGAGATCGCCCGCCGGTTCCAGGCGGCCGGTCACCGGCTGGCGCTGGTCGGCGGGTCCGTCCGGGACGCGCTGCTCGGCCGGCTCGGCAACGACCTGGACTTCACCACCGACGCCCGCCCGCAGCAGGTGCTCAAGCTGGTCAAGGGCTGGGCGGACGCGGTCTGGGACGTCGGCATCGCCTTCGGCACGGTCGGCGCCCGCAAGGACACCCCCGAGGGCTCCTTCCTGATCGAGATCACCACCTACCGCTCCGAGGCGTACGACCGCACCTCGCGCAAGCCCGAGGTCAGCTACGGCGACACCATCGGGGAGGACCTGGTCCGCCGGGACTTCACCGTCAACGCGATGGCCGTCGACCTGCCCGGCCGCGGCTTCGTCGACCCGCACCACGGTCTGGAGGACCTGGAGGCCCGGGTGCTGCGCACCCCCGCCACCCCCGAGGAGTCCTTCTCCGACGACCCGCTGCGGATGATGCGGGCCGCCCGCTTCGCCGCCCAGCTGGACTTCGACCCGGCGCCCGAGGTGGTCGCCGCGATGACCGCGATGGCCGAGCGGCTCACCATCGTCTCCGCCGAGCGGATCCAGGCCGAGCTGAACAAGCTGCTGCTGGCCAAGCACCCGGTGAAGGGCCTGCGGCTGCTGGTCGACACCGGCCTGGCCGGGTACGTGCTGCCCGAGCTCCCCGCGCTGCAGCTGGAGCGGGACGAGCACCACCGGCACAAGGACGTCTACGAGCACTCGCTGACCGTCCTGGAGCAGGCCGTCGACCTGGAGCAGGACGGCCCGGACCTCACCCTGCGGCTCGCCGCGCTGCTGCACGACATCGGCAAGCCGCGCACCCGCCGCTTCGAGTCGGACGGCCGCGTCTCCTTCCACCACCACGAGGTGGTCGGCGCCAAGATGACCCGCAAGCGGATGCGGGAGCTCAAGTACTCCAAGGAGCTCATCGAGGACGTCTCGCGCCTGGTCGAGCTGCACCTGCGCTTCCACGGCTACGGCGGCGGCGAGTGGACCGACTCGGCGGTGCGCCGCTACGTCACCGACGCCGGGCCGCTGCTGGAGCGCCTGCACAAGCTGACCCGCTCCGACTGCACCACCCGCAACAAGAAGAAGGCGGCCGCGCTCTCCCGCACCTACGACGGTCTGGAGACCCGGATCGACGAGCTGAAGGCGCGGGAGGAGCTGGACGCCGTCCGCCCGGCGCTGGACGGCAACCAGATCATGGAGCTGCTCGGCCTCAAGCCCGGCCCGCAGGTCGGCAAGGCGTACAAGCACATGCTCGAACTCCGGCTGGAGCACGGCCCGATGGAGCACGACGAGGCGGTCGGGGCACTGCGGGCCTGGTGGGCCGAGCAGCAGGGCTGAGTCCGGGGTCCGGATCTCCGGACGCGGCGCCGGACGCGGCGCCGGACACGACGGGAGGGGTGGCCCCGGCACTCGGCCGGGGCCACCCCTCCTTCGTACCGGGCTACTTGAGCTGCTTCAGGCAGAGCACGTAGTCCAGGGCCGGGAGGTTGGGGTGCTTGCTGGTGTACCAGCTGTCCGACTTCGGCTGCTTCTCGCAGACCTTCTCGTCGGAGGTGGCGAGGTACTTGAAGACGATCTTGTACTGCGCCTTGGTGTCGGTGCAGGGGACCATGGTGATCTTCGGGTTGGTGTCGGTGGTCTCGCTGGTGCCGTTCGCGTTGCGCAGGCAGTCACCGGGGTTGGCCGAGTCCACCTTGCTGTCCGAGTCGGTCGGCGTGGTGACCGGCGGGAACGTCAGCGTCGGGACCGGCAGCGTGAAGGTCGGCGCGGGGATGACCGGTGACGTGTAGGTCGGCTTCGGCAGCGGCGTGGGCGAGAAGGTCAGCACGGTGGGGGACGGCGTCGGGTCGGCGACCGGGTCGCCCTTCTTCGGGCCGAGCACCCCGGTCGCGGCCAGGGCCACGGTGACCGCCAGCGAGACCGGCACCAGCAGCATCGCGATGTGCGGCCGGCCGGTCAGCGGAACGCCCGGGTTCAGCTGGGGGCCGTGGCTGCCCGGGACGGGCGGCGGCAACTGCTTGAACTTGTTGTGCGGGCCGAGGTTCAGCAGCAGCGTGATCGGGGTCAGCAGCCAGGACACCAGGCTCCACCAGCCCTGGACCAGCGTCCGGGCCGACATGTCGCGCACCGTCGCCGTTCCGCAGGTGCGGCAGAACGGGCCGGTCATCCGCAGCATCCGGTAGGCGATGATCAGGCCCTGGTGGCCGCGGACGGTGGCGTTCACCGCCGGGTAGCCGCCGCAGAACCGGCAGGTGGTCCCGTCCGGCGGCGGCGGGTACCCGTAGCCGTAGCCGTCCGGCGGGGGCTGGACCCCGTACGGCTGCTCGGGCGGCGGCGGGGCGCTGGGGTAGCCGTATCCGGGCGCCGGCGGTGGTGCGCCGTATCCGGGCGCCGGCGGCGGTGGGGGCGGTGCGCCGTAGGAGCCGCCGGAGGCGTACGGGTTGCCGTCGCCCGGTGGCGGGCCGTACGGCATCTGCGGTGGAGGCGGAGGCGGAGCGGACAAGGGGGTCCCCCGGGAAGGAAAGGAGAGGCGGAAGGGGTCAGGACTTCTTCACCGGCGGGACGCCGGTGGTGGCGGGCGCCAGCGGGCCGAGGCAGAGCACGTACCGCTTCTTGTTCCAGCGGCGGCCGCTCTTGCCCGAGACTGCGCTCGTGGTCTGCGGCGTCTGCTTGCAGCGGGTCACGTCCGTGGTGCCCTCGAACTTCGACATAACGCGGTAATTCGCTTTGCTGTCAGTGCACTTGACGATCTCGACGTCGCGGGAGCCGCTCGCCCGCACACAGTCCCCGGCCTTGGCGCTGCTGACGCTCGGCCCGGCCACGAAGTAGCCCACGGCCAGCGCCACGCAGCCGCCGACCAGCCCGACGATCCGCAGCTTGGACCGGATGCCGCGCTTGGCGGCCGGCGCGGGCGGCACCGCCGGGGCGGGCCGGGGCGGGCCGTACGGTCCGGCGGGCGGCTGCTGCCCGTACGGTCCGGGGGCCGGTTGCCCGTACGGCTGCTGTCCGTAGGGCGGTTGGCCGGGCGGCTGCTGCCCGTAGGCGGGCGGCTGTCCGTACCCGGGCGGCGGGCCGTAGCCGGGCGGGGCCGGCGGCGCGGGCTGCCCGTAGGCCGGCGGCGGTCCGTACGGCGCGGCCGGCGGGGGTGGCGGTGCCCCGTACGGCGTGGCGACGGGCGGCCCCACCGGGGCCGGGCCGTACGGATTCGGCGGTGTGCTCATCAGTTCGTCCCCCGAGACGGAGTTCTGTCGATCCGACAGGTTCGAGTACCTTAGCGAGTCGGTCGGACGCCGTCGGCCGCGAGCCCCGAGGGTTCCCAGGAGCCCTGGTCACCGGGGGAGCGGGCTCCGGCGGGCGGCGCGCAGGTAGAGGACCGCCGTCAGGGCGTATACCCCGGCGACCCCCAGCACCACCGCGACCGAGCGGCCGGACAGCGGCAGCACCAGTGCCGTGACCAGGGCGGCGGCCACGAAGGCGACGTTGAACAGCACGTCGTAGATGGCGAAGACGCGGCCGCGGTACTCGTCCTCGACCGACTCCTGCACCGCCGTGTCGGCGCAGATCTTGGTGCCCTGGGTGACCACCCCGAGCAGCAGGGCGGCGATCAGGCAGGGCACCAGGGTGAAGCTCAGGCCCAGGGCGGGGACGAAGGCCACGGGGGCGACCAGGCAGGCCGTCATCCACCCGGCCAGGCCCAGCCGACGGGTGCACCAGGGGCTGACCAGCGCGGCGACGAAGAACCCGGCGGCGGACAGACCCACCGCCTGGCCGAGGGTGACCAGCCCGGCCGCGCTGTCGGTCGGGTCGTTGAAGGTGTACCGGGCGAGCATCACCACGACCACGATCAGCACGCCGTAGCAGAACCGGGCCGCGGTGACGGCGGCCAGCGCGTGCACGGCGGGCCGGCAGTCCCGCACGAGGTGGCGCACCGCGGCGCCGAGTTCGACGGCGGCCCGGACCAGTGCCTGGCCGAGCGCCGGGCGGCCCTCGTGCTGCTCCGGGCCGAGCAGGTCGCGGTCCATCCGCCGGGCGGCCAGCGCGGCCGACAGGTAGAGCAGCGCGGCCACCGTGACCAGGGCGGCGTCGGCCCGCGGCCCGGGAGCCATCAGCTGGTGCAGCGCGAAGCCGATGCCCCCGCCCGAGGCGGCGGCGACCGTCCCGAGGGTGGGGGAGAGGGCGTTGGCGGTGACCAGCTGGTCCTGCTCCACCACCCGGGGCAGGGCGGCGGACAGGCCGGCCAGGATGAACCGGTTGAGCGCGGTGACCAGCAGGGCCGAGGCGAAGAACAGCCAGGTCGGCGCCTGCGCCAGCAGCAGCGCGCCGGTGCCCAGGCCCAGCACGAAGCGGGCCAGGTTGCCGAAGTAGAGCACCTGGCGGCGGCGCCAGCGGTCCAGCAGCACGCCGGCGAACGGGCCGATGACCGAGAACGGCAGCAGCATCACGGCCAGCACCGAGGCGATGTCGGCGGGGGAGGACTGCTTCTCGGGGGAGAACACCACGTACGCGGCGAGCGAGACCTGGAAGACGCCGTCCGAGAGCTGGGAGAGCACCCGGGCGGTCAGCAGCCGCCGGAAGTCGCGGCCCTTCAGCAGGTCCAGGAGCGTGGCGTTGTGCGCGGACTGGTGGGTGCTGCCGTTCTCGGTGATCGCCACCCGCCCAGAGTGCCATGGAACCGGCCACTGTTTCACGTGAAACATTGGCCGCGAGAACGTGAAGGGCCCACGATCCGAAGACCGTGGGCCCCTCCTACGGCTGTGCGAGCCGTGAGCGGTCAGCCGCTCAGCGCTCGACCTCGCCGCGGATGAACTTCTCGACGTTCTCGCGGGCCTCGTCGTCGAAGTACTGGACCGGCGGGGACTTCATGAAGTACGAGGAGGCCGACAGGATCGGGCCACCGATGCCGCGGTCCTTGGCGATCTTCGCGGCGCGGACGGCGTCGATGATGACACCGGCGGAGTTCGGGGAGTCCCAGACCTCCAGCTTGTACTCCAGGTTCAGCGGGACGTCGCCGAACGCGCGACCCTCCAGGCGGACGTACGCCCACTTGCGGTCGTCCAGCCAGGCCACGTAGTCCGAGGGACCGATGTGGACGTTCTTGGCGCCCAGCTCGCGGTCGCGGATCTGCGAGGTGACGGCCTGGGTCTTGGAGATCTTCTTGGACTCCAGGCGCTCGCGCTCGAGCATGTTCTTGAAGTCCATGTTGCCGCCGACGTTCAGCTGCATGGTGCGCTCGAGGATGACACCGCGGTCCTCGAACAGCTTGGCCATCACGCGGTGCGTGATGGTCGCGCCGACCTGGGACTTGATGTCGTCACCGACGATCGGCACGCCGGCCTCGGTGAACTTGTCCGCCCACTCCTTGGTGCCCGCGATGAACACCGGCAGGGCGTTCACGAAGGCGACCTTGGCGTCGATGGCGCACTGGGCGTAGAACTTGGCCGCGTCCTCGGAACCGACGGGCAGGTAGCAGACCAGGACGTCGACCTGCTGGTCCTTGAGGACCTGGACGACGTCGACCGGAGTCTCGTCCGACTCCTCGATGGTCTCCAGGTAGTACTTGCCCAGGCCGTCGAGGGTGTGGCCGCGCTGGACGGTCACGCCGGTCGGCGGCACGTCGCAGATCTTGATGGTGTTGTTCTCGCTGTTGCCGATGGCGTCGGCCAGGTCGAAGCCGACCTTCTTGGCGTCGACGTCGAAGGCGGCGACGAACTCCACGTCACGGACGTGGTAGTCACCGAACTGGACGTGCATCAGCCCGGGGACCCTGCCGGCCGGGTCGGCGTCCTTGTAGTACTCGACACCCTGCACCAGCGACGCGGCGCAGTTGCCCACGCCCACGATGGCTACGCGAACCGAACCCATTCCGGTTGCTCCCTGTGATCTCATGAGGACCGCCGGGGTCGGCGGAACTCGTCCTGCTTCTTCGATGACTGCATGTACGGGCGCGAGGCGCCCGATCCTGCCGCGCGGCACAGGGCTGGCGCGGTGTCAGCGCTCCTGGGCGGAGCGCCCCGGGCGGTCGTACGGTGGCCCGGGCGGGTCCTGGGACCCGTCCTCCTGGCCACGGCCGTCCGAAGTCTTGTGGGGGCCGGCGGCGGGGCCGCCGGCGTCGGAGCCGGCCCGACCGGTGCGGTTGGACCGCTCGGTCTCGATCAGCTCGTTGAGCCAGCGGACCTCGCGCTCCACCGACTCCAGTCCGTGCCGCTGGAGTTCGACGGTGTAGTCGTCGAACCGCTCGCGGGCGCGGGCCAGCGAGTTGCGCATCCGCTCCAGCCGCTCCTCCAGCCGGCTGCGGCGCCCCTCCAGGACGCGCATCCGCACGGCCCGGTCGGTCTGGCCGAAGAAGGCGAAGTGCACGCCGAAGTGCTCGTCCTCCCAGGCGTCCGGGCCGGAGTCGGCGAGCAGTTCCTCGAAGCGCTGCTTCCCCTCGGCGGAGAGCCGGTAGACGATCTTGGACCGCTTGCCGTTGAGCGCGGTGGCCGGGACGTACTCGACGTCCGGGTTGTCCTCGACCAGGAAGCCCTGGGCGACCAGGCTCTTCAGGCAGGGGTAGAGCGTTCCGTAGGAGAGCGCCCGGAACGTGCCGAGCAGGATGTTCAGCCGCTTGCGCAGCTCGTAGCCGTGCATCGGGGCGTCGTGGAGCAGTCCGAGGACGGCGAACTCCAGCACTCCTGAGCGTCTGCCCATGGCCTTCGTCCTCCTCCCTCTCGGTGTCCGTCCGGCCGCCGCATCCGGCGGTATGCCGCTTCGATGTATCGGCTCGATATATCGAGAACAGTAAACCCGGCCCTCGGAACGAGCAAGGGGGGCACGCGTGAATGTGATCACAAGCCGACGCGCAGGTGAGGTTGGCAACGGGCGTGTAATGATCTGTTGCCGTTTTGCGGTCATTGGCAACTGATGTCCGATTAGTTGTATATCCGTGCTGCGTACGCTGTCGCGTGTGCACGAGGACCACCTCCGGGATCAGGGCGGTTTGCGGGCATCGGACGTGAACCCTGCCTTCAGGCTGGAAACGCCTGGCGAGGAGTGGCTGGAAGATGAGCGAGCGACGGCGAAGGACGCCCAACCCGGGCGGTGACGGGCAGCAGCCCCCGGGAGGCGGCGGCCGTCGGGGAGGTGGGTCGGAGCCCGACGAGCTGAGCTCGGACGGCGTCGGCCGACGCCGCCCCTCGGGGGTGAGGGAGACCGCACAACAGCCCCGGATGACCCGTGCGGAGATGCGCAAGGCTGCCCAGAAGAAGGGCAAGGGGGGCGGCCGGCGCGGTGACGCCGCGGCCTCCGCCGCCGTGGCCGCGGGCCCCGGCAAGAAGCGCTTCATCGACTACCCGCGGTTCGGCAAGAGCGGCATCCGGCGCTGGCTGCCGTCCTGGAAGCAGTGGCTGAGCGGCTTCCTGCTGGTCTTCGGCTGCTTCGTCGGCCTGGTGTTCTACCTGTACCAGAGCACCAAGGTCCCGGAGCTGAACGATCTGGTGCAGAACCAGAACACGATCTACTACTGGGCCGACAACACGGAGATGACCCGCAAGGGCCAGACCAACCGTCAGATCGTCGAGCTCAAGGACATCAGCCCCAACCTCCAGAACGCCGTCATCGCCGCGGAGAACAAGAGCTTCCAGACCGACAGCGGCATCGACCCCAAGGGCATGCTCCGCGCCGTCTGGAACATGGCGAAGGGGGGTGAGACCCAGGGCGCCTCGACGATCACCCAGCAGTACGTGAAGAACGCCTACCTGAGCCAGGAACAGACCCTCAGCCGCAAGGTGAAGGAGTTCTTCATCACGCTGAAGATCAACCAGGAGAAGAAGAAGCCCGAGATCCTCACCGGCTACCTGAACACCAGCTGGTTCGGCCGCGGCGCGAACGGCGCCCAGGCGGCCGCCCAGGCGTACTACGGGGTGGACGCCAAGGACCTCAACGTCTGCCAGAGCGCCATGCTGGCCGGTCTGCTCAAGGGTGCGGCGTACTACGACCCCACCAACCCGGACAACAAGGAACGGGCCCAGGGCCGGTGGAGCTGGATCCTGGACCAGATGGTGGACACCAAGGCCATCACCCCGGACGAGCGCGCCAAGTGCAACGTGTTCCCGGACCCGATCCCGCAGAAGCCCAGCTCCAACATGAACGGTGAGATCAGCTACCTGGTCGACACCGCCAACAAGTACGTGATGGCCACCGACAAGTCGATCACCCCGCAGATGATCGACCGGGGCGGCCTGAAGATCTACACCACCTTCGAGAAGGACAAGGTCGACGCGCTGAAGAGCGCCGTCGACGCCGTCAAGTCGGAGAACCTCAACCCGCAGAAGCGGCCGGACAACGACACCAACATCCAGTTCGGCTCCGCCAGCATCCGCCCCGGCGACGGCGCGATCGTCGCCCTCTACGGCGGCGACGGCGTGGAGAACGGCCACTTCGACAACAACGCCGACGCCACCGGCGTCCAGGTCGGCTCGACCTTCAAGCCCTTCGTGCTGGCCACCGCGATGCAGACCGGCGTGCAGACCGCGAAGGACGACAAGGGCAAGCCGAAGCGGATCAACGCCGACAGCCGGTACCTGGCCGACGACATGTCCGAGATCCGCAAGCCGGACGGCTCGCTGGTGATCGGCGACGACGGCAAGCCGTACCGGCAGAAGAACGAGGACTCCGGCAAGCGCGGCTACGTCTCACTGCGGCAGGCCATGCAGTACTCGTACAACGTGCCCTTCGTCCAGCTCAACCAGGACGTCGGCGGCCAGAACGTGGCCGACATCGCGGTGCAGATGGGCGTCAAGAAGGAGAGCCTCGCCGACCCGAAGACGGCGACCTTCCCGCTCGGCACCTCCACCATCAGCCCGATCCGGATGGCCACCGCCTACGGCACCCTGGCGGCCAGCGGCAAGGAGGCCGAGCCGTACTCGGTCACCAAGGTCGAGGTGAGCGGCGTGGAGCGCCCGGGCTTCGGCAAGAAGGAGCCCAAGGTCGCGCTGGAGCCGGCCGTCGCCGACAACGTCACCGACGTGCTGGTGAACGTGGCCGTGAACGGTACCGGAAAGAAGACGAAGGACCTGGGCCGCCCGGTGGCCGGCAAGACCGGTACCACCGACCAGAACAAGTCGGCCTGGTGGGTCGGCTACACCCCGCAGCTGGTGACCAGCGTCGCGATGTGGCGCGAGGACCCGACCAAGCACGAGCGGCAGTCGCTCAACGGGACCGGCGGCAAGGAGTCCATCCACGGTGGTGACATCCCGACCGACGTCTTCACCCGGTACATGAGGGCCGCACTGGCCAACGAGAAGAAGATGGACTTCCCGACCCCGCAGCCGGTCGGCACCGAGGTCGACTCCTCCGGTGCGCCGTCCACGGCCTCCGCGACGGCCACCCCGACCACGGCCGACACCCCGACGGCCCCGGCGCAGCCCCAGTCGCAGGCGCCGCAGCCGCCGGTGCAGCCGCAGCCCACCCAGACCTGCGTGCCCGGCGTGGACTGCCCCGGTGACCAGCCCAGCCCGTCGAGCACCAAGAACCCGCACCCGGGCGGCAGCTGTCTGCCGTTTGTCGGCTGCCAGACGCAGCCCCCGGGACCGACGGACAGCTCGTCGCCGGGCGGCGGCGGAAAGCCGGGCGGTGGCGGCAGGCCGACGCCGAGCAGCACCGGCGGCGGCCAACAGGGCGCGGCAGCCGGGCAGTAGCCCGGTCCCGGCTCGACCCCGAACGGCGGTGGCGGTCCTCCTCGGAGGGCCGCCACCGCCGTTTTTCGTCCGGATCACCGCCGTTTCCGGCCCGGCCGTCGCGTCGCGACCGGCGGGCCGCCCGCCGTGCGGGGGCGCGGACCGTTGCGGGGGCCTCCTCGTCCCGACGGGATCGGTGCGGCAGGATGTCCGGCATGACGTCGAGCGATCGTGACGAAACCGCCGGCCCGGTCGGGTCCGGCGCCGCCGCAGGGCCCCTCCCGGCAGCCGTCGCCACGGCCGCGCCACCGGTCAACACCGTGGTCGTCCCGGCCGACGAGGACCCGGTGGCGGCGGCCGGCAGCGAGGTGTTCGGCGGGCCGCCGGGCCGCCGGGCGCTGCTCGGCGTCTCCTGGTGGATCCCGGCGCGCTTCCTGGCGCTCGCGGTGATCGTGGTGTCGGTGCTCGGCATGGTGCAGAAGCTGCCCTGCTACGAGCAGGCCTGGTTCCAGCCGGGCTCGCCGCAGTACATCCACGCCTGCTACAGCGACATCCCGCACCTGTTCTCCGGACGCGGCTTCGCGGCCGGGCTGCACCCGTACGTGGACCGCATCCCGGGCTCCTCGGGGGATCTCCAGTACCTGGAGTACCCGGTGCTGACCGGCCTGTTCATGCAGGTCGCGGCCTGGCTGACGCCCGGCGGCGGCGACCAGCAGAGCCAGGAGCAGTGGTTCTGGGCGATCAACGCCGGACTGCTGATGGCCTGCGCCGTGGTCGCCGCGGTGGCGCTCTCGCGCACCCACCGGCGCCGCCCGTGGGACGCGCTGCTGTTCGCGCTCGCCCCGGTCCTGCTGCTCAACGGCACCGTCAACTGGGACCTGCTCGCGGTCGCCCTGGCCGCCGTGGCGATGGCCTGGTGGGCCGGTGCCCGGCCGGGCTGGGCCGGTGTCTTCATCGGTCTGGCCACCGCGGCCAAGCTCTATCCGCTGCTGCTGATCGGCCCGCTGCTGGTGCTCTGCTGGCGGGCCGGCAAGTGGCGCGAGTTCCGGGTGATGCTGGGCGGCGCGGTCGGCGCCTGGCTGGTGGTCAACCTGCCGATCATGCTGGCCAACTGGCGGGGCTGGTCGACCTTCTACGTGTTCAGCAAGCACCGCGGCGAGGACTACGGCTCGTTCTGGCTGATCCTGATGCAGCGCCGCGGCGCCGGGCTGGCCGACCTCGACGTCTACATCGGCGTGCTGATGGTGCTGGGCTGCCTGGCCATAGCGTGGCTCGGCTTCTCGGCCGCGCGCCGGCCGCGCTTCGCCCAGCTGGCCTTCCTGGTGGTCGCGCTGTTCGTGCTGGTCAACAAGGTGTACTCGCCGCAGTACGCGCTCTGGCTGCTGCCGCTCGCGGTGCTGGCCCGGCCGCGCTGGCGGGACTTCCTGATCTGGCAGGCCTGCGAGGTGCTCTACACCCTGGGCATCTGGTCCCACCTGGGCCTGGTCACCGGCTCCAAGCAGCACGGGATCAGCGAGGGCTGGTACCACTTCGCGATCGGACTGCACCTGCTGGGCACGCTCTACCTGGTCGCCCTGGTGGTCCGCGACGTCCTCCACCCGGACCACGACCCGGTCCGCTGGGACGGCAGCGACGACCCCTCCGGCGGGGTGCTGGACCACGCCCCGGACGTGTCCGTGCTGGGCACCGCCCGTCGGCTGCGCGAGGAGGAGAGCTACGCCGCGTACGCGCCGGCCGGCCCCGGGCAGTGGCTCGACGAGCCCGAACTGCCGGAGCCGGCCGAGAAGCCGTAGCTCAGCGGTCCACCACGCGGTCGAAGTGCGTGGTGGTGTGCCGGACCTGGAGACCGAGCTCCTCGCCGATCGCGGGGGGCTCGGTCTCCCCGTCCAGGAACAGCAGCGAGACCTGCATGTGCGGCGGCTCGGCGAACCACAGCTGCTTGCCGGCCCAGTGGAACGGCGACTTGGTCTTGTTGACCGTCGCCAGGCCGGCCCGGGCGATGCCCTTGGCCCGCGCCCCCATGCTCTGGACGTACTTGGGCGCCTCCAGGCCGATGCCGTGCGCGGTGCCGCCGGCGACCACCAGGATGTGGCCGTCGGAGGGCGCCGGGTGCTGGCGGTAGCCGTAGCGGTCGCCCTTCCGCAGCTGGGTGACGTCCAGGACGGTGGCCCGGACCTCCAGCGCGGCGTGGTCGCCCAGCCAGAGCCGGGTGCCGATCCGGGCCCGGAAGACCGTCTGCGGGTAGCGCTGGGCCAGCTGGTCCAGGCCGGCCGCGCCGAGGTGGCTGACGAACACGGTGTGGACCGGGATGCCGGCCGCCCGGGCGGTGTCCACCCAGTACGCGACCTCCTCGACGGGGTTGGAGCCGTCCGGCCGGTCCATCGGCAGGTGCAGCGCCAGGCCCTCGAAGCTCACGCCCTCCAGCTCGGCGGCGACGGTGCGCAGGTCGTCCGCGCTCACGCCGTGCCGGCGCATGGTGGTCATGCACTCCAGCACCACCCGGGCGCCGTGCAGCGCGCGCAGCGCGTCCACGCCGGCCACCGTCCGGATCACCCGGGCGTGCGGCAGCGGCAGCGCCTCCTCGCCGACCCGGTACGGGGTGAGCACCAGCAGCTCGCCGCCGTACCACTCGGCGGCGTCGGCCGCCTCGTACGCGGTACCGACGGCGAGCACCCCGGTGCCCAGCAGCGTCGCCTCCTCGGCCAGCCGGTGGTTGCCCAGGCCGTAGCCGTTCCCCTTGGCGACCGGCACCAGGCCGGGGAACTCGGCGAGGACGGAGCGCTGGTGGGTGCGCCAGCGTTCGGTGTCGAGGTAGAGCGACAGCGTCATCGGGGCAGCCTCCTCAGCGGCGGGACATGTAGAGGTCGAGGGCCTTGTGCAGCAGCTTGTTGAGCGGGAAGTCCCACTCGCCGAGGTACTCGGCCGCCTGGCCGCCGGTGCCGACCTTGAACTGGATCAGACCGAACAGGTGGTCGTCCTCGTCCAGGGTGTCACTGATGCCGCGCAGGTCGTACACCCCGCCGCCGAGGGCGTAGGAGTCGCGCATCATCCGCCACTGGATGGCGTTGGACGGCTTGACCTCGCGCTTGTGGTTGGCGGAGGCGCCGTAGGAGTACCAGACGTGCTCGCCGACCACGAGCATCGTGGTGGCGGCCAGCGGCTCGCCCTGGTGGTAGGCGATGTAGAGCCGCATGCGGTTCGGGTCCTCGGCCACGAGGGCCTTCCACATCCGCTGGAAGTAGGCCAGCGGGCGCGGGGTGAACTTGTCGCGCTCGGCGGTGACCAGGTAGAGCTGGTGGAAGATCGGCAGGTCGTCGTAGCCGCCCTGGACGACCTCGACGCCGCTCTTCTCGGCCTTCTTGATGTTGCGGCGCCAGAGCTGGTTGAAGTTCTTGTGGATGTCGTCCAGCGAGCGGTTGGCCAGCGGCACCTGGAAGACGTAGCGGGGCTGGACGTCGCCGAAGCCCGCGCCGCCGTCCTCGCCCTGGAGCCAGCCGGCCTTGCGCAGCCGGTCGGCCACCTCGAAGGCGCGGGCCTCGTACCAGTCGGCCTCGACGTCGCGCAGCCGCTTGGCCTGCTTGGCGGCGATGGCCTCCTTGATGGTGGGGGCGTTCCAGCGGCGGATGACGATCGGCGGGCCCATCTTCACCGAGAACGCGCCCTGCGACTTGAGGTGCGCCAGCATCGGGGAGAGCCAGCGGTCGAGGTCGCGGTCGAACCAGTCGATGACCGGGCCCTCGGGCAGGTAGGCGAGGTAGCGCTTGAGCTTGGGCAGCTGGCGGTACAGGACCAGGCCGGCGCCGACGAGCTGGTTGGCCTCGTCGAACCAGCCGATCGACTCGGACCGCCACTCGGCCTTCACGTCACCCCACGACGGCACCTGCATGTGGCTGGCCGAGGCGCGGCTCCTGATGAAGGCGAGGTGCTCCTCGCGGGTGATCGTCCTCAGGCGCAGGCTCATTGCTCGGTGCTCCTCGTCGGTCGGGCTGCGGTGGCCCCAGTTCTCGGGCTGACCCTATCGTCCGGGGCTCGGGCACCCGTCGTGGTGGGCACGACGGCGCCCCCGCCGGGTACCTGTCTCCTCTGCAGATACGCGACGGGGGCGGCGAGGGTTCCGGGCGGGCCCTGTGGGCTCGGTCCCAGTGGCGGCGGCGCGGGGCGGGCGCGGGGGAGGGTCAGCCCCAGAGACCGCCCCGGGCGATGCCGAGGTAGAAGCCGAGCGCGGCGGCGCCGAGCGAGACCATCAGGACGAAGCGCTCGGCGGTGGTGACCGAGACGAACATGCCCCACAGGCCCGTGACGATGCCGAACAGGCCGGTCCACGAGGTCAGCAGGTGCAGGTTGTGGAAGAACGAGGTGGTGAACGCGATCACGCCCAGCAGGGCGGTGACGCCCACCAGGGTGTTCTCGCGGGGGTGCGGGTGGCCGTCGGTGTTCAGCGTGAGGGCGGGCATGCGGTGGACGGACTGGGCCATGGGTCCCACCTCCTGGCGTGGAGACGAACGGGCAGGAATCCCGTTCCGTCCAGATTGCGGTGCTTGGGTCGCTCTCACAACCCCTATGCGTTTTGTTCGGCCGTCCGGGTGCAGGTAGGCTGTGCCGTCTGCACTGGTGTAGTTGTGCCCCCTTTGCGTCCGCTTCCGGGCGACGACCACTTTCGGGTGGAGCAGGGGGCCGACTGTCCGACCCGGCCGCTACGGTGGGCCGGAGTCGTCACTGCTCCGGTGCCGACGCTACGCACAACCCTCCTGCCACGGAGAGACCGTGGCCGCTGAGTCCAAAGGAGGTGGGTTACTCATGCGTCACTACGAGCTGATGGTCATCCTCGACCCCTCGGTCGAGGAGCGCGCTGTCTCCCCCCTGATCGAGAGCTTCCTCGCTGTCGTCCGCAACGCGGGTGGCAAGGTGGAGAAGGTCGACACCTGGGGTCGCCGCCGTCTGGCTTACGAGATCAACAAGCAGTCCGAGGGCATCTACTCGGTCATCGACCTCAAGGCCACGCCTGAGGTCGTCAAGGAGCTCGACCGCCAGCTGGGCCTGAGCGAGTCGGTTCTGCGGACCAAGGTCCTGCGCCCGGACACCCACTGAGCCACCTCTGAGGCCTTCGGGTCTCGGGTAGCTCGCGTCCGCTGTTTCACGTGAAACAGCGGCGAACGGACATCTTCCCGAGAGGTCATCACCACCATGGCAGGCGAGACCGTCATCACCCTCGTCGGCAATCTCGTCGACGACCCCGAGCTGCGCTTCACCCCGTCGGGTGCGGCGGTCGCGAAGTTCCGCATCGCGTCCACCCCCCGCACCTTCGACCGTCAGACGAACGAGTGGAAGGACGGCGAGAGCCTCTTCCTCACGTGCAACGTCTGGCGGCAGCCGGCGGAGAACGTGGCCGAGTCGCTGCAGCGCGGCATGCGCGTCATCGTGCAGGGCCGACTGCGCCAGCGGTCTTACGAGACCAAGGAAGGCGAGAAGCGGACGGTCTTCGAGGTCGAGGTCGACGAGGTCGGTCCGAGCCTGCGTTCGGCGACCGCCAAGGTCACCCGGGCGAACCGGTCCGGCGGCCCCGGTGGCGGCTTCGGCGGCCAGCAGGGCGGCGGCCAGCAGGGCGGCGGCAACTGGGGCGGAAACTCCGGTGGCGGCCAGCAGGGCGGCGGCAACTGGGGTGGAAACTCCGGTGGCGGCCAGTCCGGTCCCTCCGACGACCCCTGGGCCTCCAGCGCCCCGTCCGGTGGAAACCAGGGCGGCGGCTGGGGTGCCCCGTCCGGTGGTAGCGGTTTCTCGGAAGAGCCCCCGTTCTAAGAGCTGACAGATTTCGTGCGGCCCGGCGGCCGGCGTCCCCGGACGCCCGCCGGGCCGTGAACCCCAAATGGAGCACACAATGGCGAAGCCGCCTGCTCGCAAGCCGAAGAAGAAGGTTTGCGTCTTCTGCAAGGACAAGGTCAACTACGTTGACTACAAGGACACGAACCTGCTGCGGAAGTACATCTCCGACCGCGGCAAGATCCGTGCCCGTCGGGTGACCGGCAACTGCACCCAGCACCAGCGTGACGTCGCCACGGCCGTGAAGAACAGCCGTGAGATGGCGCTGCTGCCCTACACCAGCACCGCGCGCTAAGAGAGGGTGACCAAGTAATGAAGATCATCCTCACGCACGAGGTGCCGGGTCTCGGTTCCGCCGGCGAGGTCGTCGAGGTCAAGGACGGCTACGCCCGCAACTACCTGGTCCCGCGTGGCTTCGCCATCCGCTGGACCAAGGGTGGTCAGAAGGACGTCGACGCCATCCGTCGCGCCCGGAAGATCCACGCCATCCAGACCCTTGAGGCCGCCAACGAGGTCAAGGGTCAGCTCGAGGGCGTCCAGGTCAAGCTGGCCGTCCGCTCGGGCGAGGCCGGCCGTCTGTTCGGCTCGGTGACCCAGTCCGACGTCGTCGAGGCCATCAAGGCCGCCGGCGGCCCGGCCGTGGACAAGCGCGCCGTCGCGATCGGCTCGCCGATCAAGACCGTGGGCTCCCACAAGGTCTCGGTCAAGCTGCACTCGGACGTCGTGGCCAACCTCGACGTCGCCGTCGTGGCTGCCTGAGCTCCGTAGCCAAGGCCCGAGGGCCGGACTCCTCCGGGAGTCCGGCCCTCGGTCATTTCCGGACGGGACCCCCGCGGGAGTCCCGTCCGGAGGCGTTTCAGCCGCGCACCGCCCCGGTGACCAGCCACTTGCCGCCGCGGGCGCGCCAGGCCAGGAAGCCGGCCCGCAGCAGCATGAACAGGTTCATCGCCCACCAGAGCCCGGCCAGTCCGGTGCCGGTGGCCGGGACCGCCAGGGCCACCGGGACGAACACCGCCAGGGTCGCGAGCCCCGCCCACGCCAGGTACGGCCCGTCCCCGGCGCCCATCAGCACTCCGTCCAGCACGAAGACCAGGCCGGCCACCGGCTGGGTGAGCGCGAGCAGCAGCAGGGCGGTGCCCAGCTGGGCCCGGACGGCCGGATCGGGCGTGAACAGCGGGACGTACAGCGGGCGGGCGAGCACCACCAGCAGGCCGAGCACCAGCCCGGAGACGATGCCCCACTCGACCATCCGCCGGGTGGCGGCCCGGGCGCCGGGGGCGTCCGAGGCACCCAGGTAGCGGCCGATGATGGCCTGGCCGGCGATCGCGATGGCGTCCAGCGCGAAGGCCAGGAAGTTGAACAGCGTCATGGTGATCTGGTGGGCGGCCACCTGGTCGTCGCCGAGCCGGGCGGCCACCGCGGTGGCGGTCATCAGCACCGCGCGCAGGCTGACCGTCCGGACCAGCAGCGGGCCGCCGGCCCTGGCGCCGGCCCGGATGCCCGCCGTGTCCGGCCGCAGCGAGGCCCCTTCCCGGCGGGCGCCGCGGACCACCACGACCAGGTAGGCGGCGGCCATCCCGGTCTGGGCGAGCACGGTGCCCCAGGCCGACCCGGCCACCCCGAGTCCGGCGCCGTACACCAGGCCGACGTTCAGGCCGATGTTGGCGGCGAAGCCCGCGACGGCCACCACCAGCGGTGTGCGGGTGTCCTGGAGCCCGCGCAGCACACCGGTGGCGGCCAGCACCATGAGCATCGCCGGGATGCCCAGGGAGCTGATCCGCAGGTACGTCACCGCGTGCGGCGCGGCGGTCGCCGAGGCGCCCAGCACGTCGGCCGCCCAGGGGGCCAGCAGCAGGGTGAGGAGCACGACCGGGACGGCCAGGCCCAGGGCGAGCCAGATGCCGTCGATGCCCTGCTGCACGGCGCCCCGGCGGTCTCCGGCGCCGATCCGGCGGGCGACCGCCGCGGTGGTGGCGTAGGCGAGGAAGACGAACACGCCGGTCGCGGTGGAGAGCGCGGCGGAGGCGACGCCCACCCCGGCCAGCTGGGGGGTGCCGAGGTGGCCGACGATCGCCGAGTCGGCCATCAGGAAGAGCGGTTCGGCGACGAGCGCGCCGAAGGCCGGGACGGCCAGGGCGAGGATCTCCCGGTCGTGCCGGCGTCGCGAGGGGGCCGGGGCCGGGGCCGGGGTCGTGGGCGAGGCGGTCATGGGCTCCAGGCTACTCATCCACAGGTAATGGATGTAAGTGCTATGTGACCATTACTCGAAATCTTGAGCGGTGCGGTTCGCCCGCTCTGTGCCCACAGCCGTTCGGAGGTGTGTGAAGAATTTCTCATGCACAGGCCCGGAACGAGGTAATCCCAGGTCAACAGGTTGACGGTGGATCGATGGTCCGGTTATCCACAGGAACGTCCACAGGGGTGTCCACAGCTTTGCGGCAGTTCTCCACAGGAGAGGGCCGGTCATCCACACCCCCTGTGGATAACCGCCTTGGCGCAACGGCGTCCGGCGCCTTAGCGTGGGCCCTCCGCCCGACACTCCCGCCGCACCGGCGTCCGATTTGTCGGAGCCGTGGCGTACAAAGAGGAGCGGATCCGCTCCACCCAGCCACCGGCAAGCCCGCTCCAACTTCGCACCACTCGCTGATCGGGGAACACGCGTGACCGGCCCCCAGTACGACGACCACGACGCCCCGCCGCCGGAGGAGGACTGGCAGACCGCCGAGGACCCCTTCCCGGCCGGCGCCTTCGACGACGCGCCCTTCCCGGACGGCCCGGGGGACCGGCTGCCGGTCTCGCGCGGCCGCGGCGAGGGACGTCAGGGCGGTGGCCGCGACGGCTTCCAGAAGGGCGGCTTCCAGAAGGGCGGCAAGGGCGGCCGGTCGGAGGGCGGCCGGCAGCGCCGGGACGAGGGCGACGGCGACGGCGGGGCGGACGGCTTCGAGCGCGTCCCGCCGCAGGACCTGGCCGCCGAGCAGTCCGTCCTGGGCGGCATGCTGCTCTCCAAGGACGCCATCGCCGACGTGGTCGAGGTGCTCAAGCCGGCCGACTACTACCGGCCCGCGCACGAGATGGTGCACGGCGCGATCCTCGACCTCTACGCCCGCGGCGAGCCGGCCGACCCGATCACCGTGGCCGGCGAGCTGACCAAGCGCGGCGAGCTCCAGCGGGTCGGCGGCGCCTCGTACCTGCACACCCTGGTCAACTCCGTCCCGACCGCGGCCAACGCCGAGTACTACGCCCAGATCGTGCACGAGCGCGCGGTGCTGCGCCGGCTGGTCGAGGCGGGCACCCGGATCGCCGGCATGGGCTACGCGGCCGAGGGCGACGTGGACGAGATCGTCAACGCCGCCCAGGCGGAGATCTACGCCGTCACCGAGCAGCGCACCAGCGAGGACTACGCGCCGCTCGCCGACATCATGGAGGGCGCCCTCGACGAGATCGAGGCGATCGGCTCCCGGCAGGGCCAGATGTCCGGCGTGCCGACCGGCTTCGCCGACTTCGACCAGCTCACCAACGGGCTGCACCCGGGCCAGATGATCGTCATCGCGGCCCGTCCCGCGATGGGCAAGTCCACCCTCGCGCTGGACTTCGCGCGGGCCTGCTCGATCCAGCACAAGCTGCCGAGCGTCATCTTCTCGCTCGAAATGGGCCGCAACGAGATCGCCATGCGCCTGCTCTCCGCCGAGGCGCGGGTGGCGCTGCACCACATGCGCTCCGGGAACATGACGGACGACGACTGGACGCGGGTGGCCCGCCGGATGCCCGACGTCAGCGAGGCACCACTGTTCATCGACGACTCGCCGAACCTGTCGATGATGGAGATCCGGGCCAAGTGCCGTCGGCTGAAGCAGCGCAACGACATCAAACTGGTCGTCATCGACTACCTCCAGCTGATGCAGTCCGGCGGCTCCCGGCGGGCCGAGAACCGTCAGCAGGAGGTCTCGGACATGTCCCGTAACCTCAAGCTGCTGGCCAAGGAGCTGGAAGTCCCGGTCATCGCGCTGTCCCAGCTGAACCGTGGCCCCGAGCAGCGCACCGACAAGCGGCCGATGGTCTCCGACCTCCGCGAGTCCGGCTCGATCGAGCAGGACGCCGACATGGTCATCCTGCTGCACCGCGAGGACGCCTACGAGAAGGAGTCCCCGCGCGCGGGCGAGGCCGACCTGATCGTCGCCAAGCACCGAAACGGTCCGACCGCGACCATCACGGTGGCCTTCCAGGGCCACTACTCGCGCTTCGTCGACATGACCCGGGACTGACCCGGAGCGCGCAGGGGGGCCGGTCAGACGGTGACGGTGGCGCGGAACAGCGTGCTGCCGGTGCCGCGGAGGCGGGTCGGGGTGCCGGTGGCGGGGAGGAAGGCGCACTGGCCGCGGGCCAGGTCCAGGACGGTGCCGTCGGCGGCGGTCAGGCGGGTGGCGCCCTCGGTGCAGAACAGGATCTGCGGGGTGCGGCCGTCGATCCCGCGCTCCGTGCCGTCCAGGACGAAGCGGGAGAGCCGGAACTCGTCGATCGGGACGGGGTAGAGCTCCTCGCCCGGGGTGCCCGGCACCGGGGCCGGTTCCAGCACCTCGGGGGCGCCGGCCTCGAAGACCACGACCTCCAGCAGCTCCGGCACGTCGATGTGCTTCGGGGTGAGGCCGGCCCGCAGCACGTTGTCGGAGTTGGCCTGGAGCTCCACGCAGACGCCGGACAGGTAGGCGTGCGGCACCCCGGCGCCCAGGTAGAGCGCCTGGCCGGCCCGCAACCGGACGTGGTTGAGCAGCATGCCGGCGATCACGCCGCGGTCGTCCGGGAAGTCCTCGGCGATCCGGGCGTACGGGGCGTACTCCCCGTCGGGGTCGGTCAGCGCCAGCACCTCGACGGTCCGCCGGACGGTCTCCCCGTCCAGCGAGAGGGCGGCGGTCAGGGCACCGCGCAGCGCCTCGGACTCGTCCTCCGCGGCCAGCCGCTCGATCACGGGGGCGAGCCCGGGCACCGAGAGTCCGGTCAGCAGCCGGGCCGCCCCGGCGGGCCGGCGGAAGCCGCACAGGCCCTCGAAATCGCCCAGCGCGCAGACCATCTCGGGCTTGTGGTTGGCGTCCCGGTAGTTGCGCTCGGGGGCGTCCAGGGGGATCCCGAGGGCGTTCTCGGCGGCGAAGCCGGCCCGGGCCTGGTCGAGGGTGGGGTGGGCCTGGATGGACAGCGGGATGCCCGCGGCCAGGACCTTGAAGAGGAACGGCAGGGCCGGGCCGAACCTGGCGACGCTCGCGGCGCCCAGTTCGCCCTCGGGGTCGGCGGCGATCAGCTCGTCCAGCCGGCGCGGGCCCTCGCCGCGGTCGGCGCGCGACGGTGCCCCGGGGTGGGCGCCCATCCACAGCTCGGCCTGCGGTTCACCGGTCGGCCGCTGCCCGAGCAGCTCGGGCAGGGCGGTGAGCGACCCCCAGGCGTACGGGCGGACGGTGTTGACGAGCCTGTCCATGCGCGCGGTCCTACTCCTTCGCTGTCTGGGCGGCCCCGGATGTCCCGAGTCCGGATCGCCGGGATGGTCCCGGTGGTGCGGGCGGTCCGGGCACGGGCAAGGGAAACGACCCTAGCCGACCGGTGTCACCCAACGGGAAACGGCGGGCATCGGGTGGGAGTGCCACGGTCGGGCGGGTGGTTCCCGGCGCGGTAGTAGGATGCCAGGACGCAGTAGCCTCCGCCCTGCGCGCAGTTCGCCACCGGGTCCTCCCCGGCGGGTTGCCGGCGGAGCCGCGTTCCAGAGTGCGGGCGCCGGTGTTCCGAGACCCCCGCCATCGGCCGAGAGGTTTGTACGTGACCGTGAACCAGCAGAGTTTTGCTGATCTCGGCAAGGTCCTGGTGATCATCCCGACCTACAACGAGGCGGAGAACGTCGAGCGGATCGTCGGCCGGGTCCGTGCCGCCGTGCCCGAGGCGCACGTGCTGGTCGCCGACGACAACAGCCCCGACGGCACCGGCGAACTGGCCGACAAGCTGGCCGTCGAGGACGAGCACGTCCACGTCATGCACCGCAAGGGCAAGGAGGGCCTGGGCGCCGCCTACCTCGCGGGCTTCCGCTGGGGCATCGACAACGGCTACGACGTCCTGGTCGAGATGGACGCGGACGGCTCGCACCAGCCCGAGGAGCTGGACCGGCTCCTGGGCGCGCTGCGCGGCGCCGACCTGGTGCTGGGCTCGCGCTGGGTGCCGGGCGGCCGGGTGGTGAACTGGCCGAAGTCGCGGCTGCTGCTCTCGCGCGGCGGCTCGACCTACTCGCGGCTGATGCTGGGCGTGCCGATCCGGGACGTCACCGGCGGCTACCGGGCGTTCCGCAAGGAGACCCTGCTGGGCCTGGGCATGGACGAGGTCGCCTCGGCCGGGTACTGCTTCCAGGTCGACCTGGCCTGGCGCACGGTGAAGGCCGGGTTCAAGGTCGCCGAGGTGCCGATCACCTTCGTCGAGCGCGAGCTCGGCGCGTCCAAGATGAGCCGCAGCATCGTGGTCGAGGCGCTGTGGCGGGTGACCACCTGGGGCGTCACCGACCGGCTGGCCCGGCTGCGCGGCGCCCAGCGCTGACCGACCGAACAGCCCTCCCCGTGGCCGAAGGGCCCGTCCGCCGGAACCGGTGGACGGGCCCTTCCGCATGTGATCCACCGGGACCTCGTCGCCGACCCGCTCCCGCACCCGGACGTGCACGGCACCGGCGCCGGATCCGCCCCCGCCGAGGCCCGCGGCGCCGAGCGGGCCGCCGCCTTCGCGCCGCGCGGGCAGGTGATGGCCGAGCCGGAGCGGGCCGCCCGCCGGGCCGGGGGACCGGCCGCCCGGAGCGGGGTGTGACGTGGAGCGGAGGCGCGCCCCGCCGGGCGCGCCTTCCGGGCATTCGGCCGCCGGTGCTCCCATGCTGTAGGGCGCAGGACATCCGACCGCCGACCAGAGGGAGCAGCCCGTGACGACGTCCCCGTCCGAGGAGAGCGCCGGCGCGGAGCGTGCCCAGGCCGGGCCGGACCGCTCCGGCGGGCCCGCCGGGCCGGCCGCGGGCGCCGAGCCGCCGGAGGCCGGACAGCCGGCCCGGCCGCTGGAGGTCGCCGTCTTCACCGGCCCCGAGTCGGCTTTCTTCGCCACTTCCACGCTGATCCTCGGCGAGCGGACCGCGATCCTGGTGGACGCCCAGCTGACCCGCAGCGCCGGGCGCGAGCTGGCCGAGTGGGTCGCCGGCAAGGGCAGACGGCTGCTCGCCGTGGTGGTCACCCACCAGCACCCGGACCACTACTTCGGCGCCGAGGAGGTGCTGCGGCTCTTCCCCGACGCGCAGCTGCTGGCCGCCCCGGCCGTGGTCGAGGGCATCCGGCGCACCGTCGCCGCGAAGGTCGCGCAGTGGAAGCCGGTGTACGGCGACGACATCCCGGACCACCCGCTGATCCCCGCCCCGCTGCTGCCGCAGCCGCTGATGCTGGACCGCCAGGTGATCCCCGTGCTGCTGCTCGGCCAGGCCGACTGCGGGGACTCCACGGTCGTCCACGTGCCGAGCGTCCGCACCGTGATCGCCGGGGACTTCGTCCACAACGGCACTCACGTCTGGACCGCCGACACCACCCCGGCCCAGCGCACCACCTGGGGGCACAACCTCGGCCGGATCGCCGACCTCGGCGCGGACCGGGTGATCGCCGGCCACCGCGCCCCGGGCCAGGGCGACGACGCCGCCCGGGTGCTGGCCTTCACCGGCGAGTACCTCCAGGACTTCGACCGGCTGCTGGCCGAGCACCCGGACGACCCGGAGGCGCTGGTCACGGCGATGAACGAGCGGTACGGGGAGCTGACCCTGCCGTCCATCCTGGAGCTGGGCGCGGCGGCCAACACCGCCCGCGCGGCCGGGACCGCGCCCGGCGCGGACGCCCAGGACGCCCAGGACGCCCAGGACGCCCAGGACGCGCAGGAGGGGCCGGAGCGGCCGGAGGACGACGGGACCGCGGCGCGGTAGGGCGGATACTGGCCGCATGACGCCGTACGACGTGATCGTTCCGGCGGGCGGGGCCGCCCGGCGCCTCGGCGGCGCCGACAAACCCGGGCTGACGGTGGGCGAGACCACCCTGCTGGACCGGGTCCTCGCCGCCTGCGCGGGCGCCCGTACCGCCGTCGTGGTCGGCCCGGCCCGGCCGACCGTGCTCGGCGGCGTCCACTGGACCAGGGAGCGGCCGCCCGGCGGCGGGCCGGTGGCCGCCGTCGCGGCCGGGCTCGGCCTGGTCACCGCGGACACCGTGCTGCTGCTCGCCGCGGACCTGCCCTTCCTGGACCGGCGGACGGTGGAACGGCTGGTCGCCGCCCTCGACGGGGCCGGCGCGGCCGCGGACGCCGCCGTGCTGGTCGACGCGGGCGGCCGCGACCAGCCGCTCGCCGCCGCCTACCGCACCGGCCCGCTGCGCGCCGCGCTGGCCGCGCTCGGCGATCCGGCCGACCAGCCGCTGCGCCGCCTGGTCGGCGGGCTGGCCCGGCTGCGGGTGGCCGACACCGACAACGTCGCCTACGACTGCGACACCTGGGAGGACCTGGAGCAGGCCCGCGAGCGCGACCGGACGTGACCCCCACCGGCACCGTCACCGGCGTGTGAGCGAAACGACGCGCGCCGCACACGGGGCGAACACCTCGGCGAACCGGCCATCGGGCAGCATGGGCGCATGGAGCGCACGCTGGATGACTGGATCGCCGAGGTCAAGGCCGACCTGGGCATCGACCTGGACGTCGACGTCCGTGGTCTGCTCGACACGGCCCGGGTGGTCGCGCACGGAGTGGCCCGGCCGGCCGCACCGCTGACCGCCTTCCTGATCGGCTACGCGGCCGCCCGGCAGGGCGGCGGGGCGCAGGCCGTCGCCGAGGCGGCCCGGCGGACCGAGGCGCTCGCCGAGCGCTGGGGCGCCGCCGAGCGGCCGGACGAGTCGTGAGCGCGGTCGGACAGTCCACCGTGGCCGCACCGTCCACCGGCCCCGGCGTGCTGAGCTGGCCCCGGGCCCGGGAGACCGCGCGCCGGGCCGGGCTGCGCCCGCTGCCCGGGGTCCGGGCCCCACTGGCCGAGGCGCTCGGCCGCACCCTCGCCGAGCCGCTCTCCGCGCTGACCGACCTGCCGGCCTTCGACACCTCAGCGATGGACGGCTGGGCGGTCGCCGGCCCCGGTCCGTGGCGGGTCGCCGGCCGGGTGCTGGCCGGCCGGGCCGAACCGGCCGAGCTGGCCGACGGCACCGCCGTGGAGATCGCCACCGGCGCCCAACTCCCGCCCGGAGCCACCGCCGTACTGCGCCGTGAGCACGGGCGGACGGACGGCGTGCTGCTGCACGACCGCGGCCCGCAGCCGCTGACCACCGGCCAGGACGTCCGCCCGCGCGGCCAGGAGTGCCGCCGGGGCGAGGAGTTGCTGCCGTCCGGCGTTCCGGTCGGGCCGGCCGTGCTCGGCCTGGCCGCCGCCTGCGGCCACGACCGGCTGTCGGTCCACCGTCGCCCGGAGGTCCAACTGCTCGTCCTGGGCGACGAGTTGCTCACTGCCGGGGTGCCCGGGCCGGGGCTGGTCCGGGACGCGCTCGGGCCGCTGCTGCCGCCCTGGCTGCGGGCGGCCGGCGCCGACCCGGCCGAAGTGGGGTACGTCCGGGACGACTTCGGGCTGCTCCGGGACGCGCTGCGGCACTCCACCGCGGACCTCGTGGTCACCACCGGCGGAACGGCCGCCGGGCCGGTCGACTTCCTGCACCGGGCGCTCGCCGACGTCGGCGCCCGGCTGCTGGTGGACGGCGTCGCCGTCCGGCCGGGCCACCCCATGCTGCTGGCCGAACTCCCCGGCGGACGCCACTTGGTGGGCCTGCCCGGCAACCCGCTGGCCGCCGTCGCCGGGACGGTCACCCTCGCCCTGCCGTTGCTGCACGCCCGCAGCGGACGGACCGTCGGCGCCCCCGTCCTCGCCCCGGCCGCGGCGGCCCTGCCCGGGCACCGGACGGACACCCGGCTCCACCCGGTCCGGCGGACCGCCGAGGGCGTCCTGCCGCTGCCCTTCGACGGACCGGCGATGCTGCGCGGGCTCGCCCGGGCCGAGGCGCTGGCCGTGGTGCCGCCCGGCGGGGCGGCGGCGGGGGAGCCGGTCGAACTCCTGGAGGTGCCGTGAACCGATTCCGACGCAACCTGGCCCCGGGGACGGAGCCGTGGGCGGACGCCGGGATCGTGCTGCCCGCCCGGCGGGCCGATCCCGCCGTCCGGCAGGTCGGCTTCCGGCTACTGCTGGCGCTCGCCGTCCTGGTCGCCACCTCGTTCATCGTCTACCTGGACCGGGCCGGCTACAACGACAACGCCGGGGGCGAGCTCAGCTTCCTGGACGCGGCGTACTACGCCACGGTGACGCTCTCCACCACCGGGTACGGCGACATCACCCCGTTCAGCGACAGCGCCCGGCTCACCAACATCTTCGTGATCACCCCGCTGCGTGTGGTGTTCCTGATCATCCTGGTCGGCACCACCCTGGAGGTGCTCACCGAACGGACCCGCCTGCAATGGCGGTTGAACCGCTGGAGGTCCACCGTGCGCGAGCACACCGTCGTCATCGGCTACGGGACGAAGGGCCGCAGCGCCGTCGACACCCTGCTCGGACAGGGGGTGAAGAAGGAGGAGATCGTCGTCGTCGACCCGCAGCGCAAGGTGATCGACCACGCCGCCCAGCACGGCCTGGTCGGGGTGGTCGGCGACGCCACCCGCACCGACACCCTGGTGCGCGCCGCGCTGCCCACCGCCGCCCGGGTGGTGGTCGCACCGGAGCGGGACGACACCGCCGTGCTGATCACGCTGACGGCCCGGCAGCTGAACAAGACCGCCACCGTGGTCGCCGCCGTCCGGGAGGACGAGAACGCGCCGCTGCTGCGGCAGAGCGGGGCCGACGTCGTGGTCACCAGCTCCAGCTCGGCCGGACGGCTGCTCGGGATGTCGATGCTCAGCCCGCACGCCGGGGCGGTGATGGAGGACCTGCTGACGTACGGCAACGGGCTGGACGTGGTGGAGCGCCCGGTCACCCGGGCGGAGGCCGGGCACAGCCCGCGCGAGTGCGCGGACCTGGTGGTCGCGGTGGTCCGGGGCCGACGGGTGCTCAACTACACCGAGCCGGAGGCCGCCGTGCTCCAGCTCACCGACCGGGTGATCGTCATCAAGTCCAGTACGGTCCCGCCGACCGGCTGAGCCGTAGCGCGCAACCGCCCCGGCCCCGCAGTAGGTTCGGGGCATGCATGCGATGACGATTCCCGTACCCGGAGGTCCCGAGGCACTGGTGTGGGCCGAGGTGCCCGACCCGGTGCCCGCCGAGGGCGAGGTCCTGGTCGAAGTGGCGGCCACCGCCGTCAACCGTGCCGACCTGCTCCAGCGGCAGGGCTTCTACAACCCGCCGCCCGGCGCCTCGCCCTACCCGGGGCTGGAGTGCGCCGGGCGGATCGTCGCGCTCGGCCCCGGGGTGTCCGGCTGGGCGGTCGGCGACGAGGTGTGCGCCCTGCTGTCCGGCGGTGGCTACGCGCAGCGGGTCGCGGTGCCCACCGGGCAGCTGCTGCCGCTGCCCGCGGGGCTGTCCGTCGAGCAGGCCGCGGCGCTGCCCGAGGTCGCCTGCACGGTGTGGTCCAACGTCTTCCTCACCGCGCACCTGCGGCCCGGCGAGACGGTGCTGCTGCACGGCGGCGCGAGCGGGATCGGCACGATGGCGATCCAGCTGGCCAAGGCGGTCGGCGCGCGGGTCGCGGTCACGGCGGGCAGCCGGGAGAAGCTGGCGCGCTGCGCAGAGCTGGGCGCGGACATCCTGATCGACTACCGCGAGCAGGACTTCGTCGAGGCGCTCCGGGAGGCCACCGGCGGGGCCGGGGCGGACGTGATCCTGGACATCATGGGCGCCAAGTACCTCCAGCGGAACGTGGACGCGCTGGCGGTCAACGGGCGACTGGTGATCATCGGACTCCAGGGCGGGGTGACGGGCGAGCTCGACCTCAACGCGCTGCTGCGCAAGCGCGGCGCGGTGATCGCCACCAACCTGCGCGGGCGGCCGCTGGCGGAGAAGGCGGCGATCGTCGCGGCGGTGCGGGAGCACGTGTGGCCGCTGGTCGAGTCCGGGGTGGTGCAGCCGGTGGTGGACCGGGTGCTGCCGCTGGCCGACGTGGCCGAGGCGCACCGGGTGCTGGAGCGCGGGGAGCAGGTCGGGAAGGTCGTGCTGCGGGCCTGAGAAGGGGGCGGCCCGGCGGCGGGGCGACGGCAGGCAGGGCGTGAAATCGCCCGAAATGCCGTAGCGCCGGGGGCGTGGGAATCTGGTCCGGAGCAGTCCCGCCGCCGATCCCGCCCCCGGGCGCCGTCGGCCGTCGGAAGGACTCCGACCGTGGCCGCATCACCGCACGCATCCCTCGGGCCGCTGCCCGTCGCGCCGCACCACCGTCGTACTTCCCGCCGCTCCCCGGGCCGTGTCCAGCGGCTGGTCGCGGCGGCCGTGCTGGGGCTCGCGCTCCCACTGGCCGCCGCCTCGGCGGCGATGGCACTGCCCTCGTCCGCAGTGCTGTCCCCGCCGGAGGCCGCTCCCTCGCCGGAGGCGGGGGCGAGCGCCGGGCAGGGCGGGGAACCGGACACCTCCGGGCCGGTGGCCGCGCCGCGGCGACGGCCGGTGCCGCACCCGCATCCGAAGCCGAAGCCGGACGGCGACCTCCCGCAGGCCCACCGGCACCACCCGGCCTCGCTGCCCGAGCGCTCCGACGCCGCCGTGGAGCAGGCACCCGAGCAGGCCGTCGAGCAGGCGCCCGAGCAGGCGCCCGAGCAGGCTCCGGAGCAGGCGCCCGAGCAGGCCGTCGAGCAGGCGCCCGAGCAGGCGCCCGAGCAGGCTCCGGAGCAGGCCCCGGAGCAGGCCCCCGAGCAGGCCGCCGAGCAGGCCCCGGAGCAGGGGGTCGAGGCCGAGCCGCCGAAGACCGACGGAAAGGCGGCGGAGGGCGAGGCTCCCGGCGATGCCGCCGTCCCGGACCCGGCCGCCGTGGACACCGCGGACGCCGCCACTGCCGCCGGACAGCCGGTCGCGGCCGTCGCCGCCGTGCCCGCGATCTTCCCCGTCCACTGGCAGGACGCCTCCACCACCCAGCTGCCGCTGGGCGTCGGCCTGGGGCTGATCGGCTGCGGCCTGGGACTGGTCGGCGTGCGGCTGCGCAAGGGCTGAGGCGCCGGTGCCGCGGCCGGGTGCGGTGGCTCGGGTGCCCGCGGCTCGGGTGCCACGGCTCGGGTGTTGCGGCTCGGGGACCGCGTCCGGGCGGGCGGTTCCGGGGCTCAGGGGCGGAACCGGAGCGTTCCCGGGGGCGGCGCGCCCGGTGCGGGGCCGGGCTTCCGGCGGGCGCGCGGCGGCGGGCCGGTGCGGTCCGGGCCGGGGCACCGTCGGCGGGCGGGCGGCGGCCGGGGAGCGGGAACTGAGTATCCGTACGGATTCCCGTGCGGCGGCCGGGGGCGTACCTTCGTCACGGGTGGCGCAGGACGGCGGGACGACCGGGGGCTTCCGCCCGACCAACCCCAGTGAGAGAGAATGTTGTTCATGACGAATCCGATGAACGAGCGCCCGTCGCAGGAGCCCTTCCGGGCCGCCGGCGGGCAGTCGCAGGACGGCCAGAAGGTGCTGATCGTCGGACCGGACGGGCTGCCCGTGGGCCAGGGGTTCGCCGGCACGGTCGGGGACGGGGACGACGAGGGCGACGTGCCGCGTGAGCTCCCGGTGACCGAGATGGTCGAGCAGCCCGCCAAGGTCATGCGCATCGGCAGCATGATCAAGCAGCTGCTGGAGGAGGTCCGGGCGGCGCCCCTCGACGAGGCGAGCCGGGCCCGGTTGAAGGACATCCACGCGAGCTCGATCAAGGAGCTCGAACTGGGACTGGCCCCGGAGCTGGTCGCCGAGCTGGAACGGCTGTCGCTGCCGTTCACCGACGACACCATCCCGACCGAGGCCGAGCTGCGGATCGCCCAGGCCCAGCTGGTCGGCTGGCTGGAGGGCCTCTTCCACGGCATCCAGACGGCCCTGTTCGCGCAGCAGATGGCGGCGCGGGCCCAGCTGGAGCAGATGCGGCGGGCACTGCCGCCCGGTCTGAACAGCGGCGAGTCGGACGAGGACGAGCCGGGCCCGGGCCGCGGCATCCGCTCCGGTCCCTACCTGTAGCCGCACCCGGCGGGTACCCGCCGGTACCCGCCGGCGGGTGCGGCCGGTCCGCCCGGACCGCCGCCGGACCGGACGTACCACGACGGTCCGCCCCGGCCCCGCCCACCGGGACCGGGGGCCGGCGGCCCGGGACCGCTCCCCGGCCCTGGGCCGATCACCGTCGGCGCGAGCCGATACCCTGACCCCTGTCGCCGGCCGGTGGAACCGCCGCGACAGGGGCCCGCCGGGCCAGCGGGCCGGGCCCACCACGCACGGACGAGACCGAACGTCAGGCTGCGGCGAGCACGCCCGCGCCGAGGGGGAGCAGAGGACCATGAGCGAGCACGGCAACGCGGCGGTCGAGGGCTTCTCGCTGGGCAACGGCCGCTATGTGCTGCAGCGGCTGCTGGGCGAGGGCGGCATGGCCTCCGTGCACCTCGCCCACGACCGCGTGCTGGACCGGCAGGTCGCGCTGAAGAGCATGCACAGCGAGCTGGGCCGGGACGACTCGTTCAAGGAGCGGTTCCGCCGCGAGGCCCAGGCCGTGGCCCGGCTGGAGCACCCCAACATCGTCACGGTGTACGACAGCGGCGAGGACGTCGCCGCGGACGGCTCCAGCACGCCGTACATCGTCATGCAGCTGATCGACGGCAAGGGTCTGCGCGAGGCGATCAACGAGGCGATCGGCCAGTACGGCGCGATGCCGGCCGAGGAGGCCCTGAAGGTCACCATCGGCGTGCTGAACGCGCTGGAGGCCTCGCACGACATGGGCCTGGTGCACCGCGACATCAAGCCCGGCAACGTCATGTTCGACCGCAAGGGCAACGTCAAGGTCATGGACTTCGGCATCGCCCGTGCGCTGGAATCCGGCGTCACGTCGATGACCCAGACCGGCATGGTGGTCGGCACCCCGCAGTACCTCTCGCCCGAGCAGGCGCTCGGCAAGCCGGTGGACGCCCGCTCCGACCTGTACTCGGTCGGCGTGATGCTCTTCGAGATGATCACCGGGCAGCTGGTCTTCGACGGCGACTCGGCGTTCTCGATCGCCTACAAGCACGTCCAGGAGGAGCCGCCGGCCCCCTCCACCCTCAACCGCTCGGTCACCCCCGAGGTGGACGCCTTCGTCGCCCAGGCGCTGCGCAAGGACCCGGCGCACCGGTTCCAGAGCGCGGCGGCGATGCGGGACGAGGCGGAGCGGCTGATCGAGGCCGCCAAGGGCGGCGGCAACGGGCAGTGGCTGCAGGCCAGCACCCCGCTGGTGATCAACGAGGGTCCGCGCTCGGTGCACGCCGCCCCGCAGGCCCCGCAGGCCCCGCAGGCGCCGCACAACCCGCAGACGCCTCAGCCGCAGTACCTCCAGCAGGGCGGGCCGCAGCAGTACCGGACCCCGCCGCCGGCGTACCCGACGCCGCAGCCGCAGACCCCGCACCCCTTCCCGCAGCAGTACCAGACCCCGCCGCCCGCCTTCCAGCCCCCGCGTCCGCAGGCCCCGCACACCCCGCACCCGCAGTTCCTGCAGCAGGGGGCGCCGCAGGCGCACACCCCGCCGCCGCAGCCGATGCCGCCGTACCAGCAGCCCAAGGCGCCCACCGGCGGCGGCTGCTCGACGGCCGTGGTCGTGATCGGGATCATCGTCGGCGTGCTGGTGCTCGCGGGCATCATCATCGCCATCGTGGTCAACAAGGCGGACGTGAAGACCGGCGGCAAGTACAGCCACGGGGAGCGTCCCGCCAACGTGCTGGTCGTCGACCTCCCCGCCGACCGGAATGGCCTGCTCTGACGGATTCCGGCCGGTTCGGGGGTGCCGCGTCCGTCCGCCGGAAGCGGTAGCGTTCGGGGATACGTAAGCGACAGGGCAGCGCGATCCGAGCGAACGCCCGGGGCGAGGAGCGATGGCACAGACGCAGCAGCCGGACGACGACGCGGGTGTCCGAGCGGTCGGCCGGACCGGCGGGACCCCGAGGATTCCCGAGCCCGGCAGCGAGGCCCAGACCTCGGCGCTGCCGCCGTTCGGCGGTCCGCAGACCCCGGGCCGCGGCACCGCCGTGCCGCTGAGCACCGTCGGCGACGGCCGCTACCGGCTGACCTACCGGCTCGGCCGTGGCGGCATGGCCGAGGTGTTCGCCGCCGAGGACGTGCGGCTCGGCCGCACCGTCGCGGTCAAGCTGCTGCGCGGCGAGCTGGCCCAGGACGACGTCGCCCGGCTGCGCTTCACCCGCGAGGCACACGCCGTCGCCGCGCTCAACCACCACTCGATCGTCGCGGTCTACGACACCGGCGAGGAGTACGTCGGGGACGAGTCCACGCCGTACATCGTGATGGAGCTGGTCGAGGGCCGCACCGTCCGCGAGCTCCTGGCGGACGAGGAGGCGCCGCCGGTCGACCAGGCGCTGATCATCATCGCCGGGGTGCTGGAGGCGCTCGCCTACAGCCACCGCAACGGCATCGTCCACCGTGACATCAAGCCCGCCAACGTGAGCATCACCAACGCCGGCGCGGTCAAGGTGATGGACTTCGGCATCGCCCGGGCGCTCACCGGCGGGGCGACCACGATGACCCAGACCGGCATGGTCATGGGCACCCCGCAGTACCTCTCGCCCGAGCAGGCGCTCGGCAAGCCGGTCGACCACCGCTCGGACCTGTACGCGGCCGGCTGCATGCTCTACGAACTGCTCACGCTGCGCCCGCCGTTCACCGGTGACACCCCGCTGTCGGTGGTCTACCAGCACGTCCAGGACCCGCCGCTGCCGCCCTCGCAGGCCAACGGCCGGGTGCCGACCGGGCTCGACCCGCTGGTGCTGCGCTCGCTCGCCAAGAACCCGGACGACCGCTTCCAGGACGCCGACGAGTTCCGCGCCCACGTGCAGCACGCGCTGCGCGAGATGCACGGCGCGGGCGGGGCCGGCTGGGTCGGCGCGACCGCGGGCGACACCGGCGCGACCCAGGTGCTCCGGCCGGACCAGGCCGCGGCCACCGCGGCCTTCGGCGCGGTGCGCCCGGGCGACCAGACCTCCGTGCTGCCGTACCCGACGGGCGGCCCGCACACCCCCTCGTCGCCCTACCCGGCGGCCGGCGGCCCGTACGGCGACGGCCCTGGCGAGGAGGACGGCGGCGGCCGGCGGCGCGGGCCGTGGGCCTGGGTGGCCGGTGCGATCGCCGTGCTGGTCGCGGCCAGCGCGGGCATCGCCTTCGCGCTCAGCGGCAACGACACGGTCGACCCCACGGTGTCCCCGACGCAGCCCCCGGCGGTCACCAGCAGCGACACGCCCGTGCCGGTCCAGAGCGGCCTGACGCCCCCGCCCGCCTCGGGCTCCGGCAGCAAGAAGCCGCAGCAGCCGACCGACCCCAACACCGCCGGGAACACCACCGGGAACAGCGGCAACAACATGTCGCCGTCGCCGGGTTGGGGCAAGCACAACACGCCGACCCCGACACCGACCGGGAGCGCGAGCCACACGCAGACGTCCGCGTCGACGGCGTCCTCGACCGGTGGCTCGACGCCGGGCGGGGGCGGCAACACGCCGCCGCCGAACCCGCTGCCGACCAAGACGATCCCGCCGGTGACGCCGCCGGCCTCGCTGCCCGCGCAGCCCGGGACCGGCTGACCGGCCGACCGGCTGACCCGCCTCGGCCGGTCCTGCCGACCTCGCGGGTCGGCCGGACCGGCCGGTGGACGCGGTCAGTTGGCGAAGGCGTCCAGGACCTGTTCGTACTCCTGGCACCACCACGCCAGCTGCCCGGCGGAGGCGGGGTAGAGCGGGTCGGCCCGGTGGTCGGCCCGCTGGTAGCGCCACTGCAGCATCCAGAAGTCGTTCAGCCGCTCCCACCAGACCCGGTGGACGGCGGCGGCCAGGTGCTCGGCGGTGGCGGCGCCGGAGGCCCGGTAGGCCTGTGAGTAGCGGCGGACCCGGACCAGGTCGAGGACGCCGGACGAGCGGTCGTTGAAGAGCAGCGTGGCGGCCCGGACCGCCTCCTCGGCGCGTGGCTGCGGGCCGAGCTTGTCCCAGTCCAGGACGGCCGTCACCCGGCCGCCCCGCGGGCCGTCGTCGTACAGCAGGTTGAGGCCGTGGAAGTCGCCGTGGGTCCAGCCGGTGGGGGGCGCGGCCGCCGGGGCGGGGCGGCGGTGGGCGTGCTCGGCGAGCAGTTCCAGCCGTTCCGTGAGCCGTTCCACCACCAGGGCGTCCAGCTCCCCGGCGGGGTGCTGCTCGCGGGCGCGTCGTCGCAGGTCGTGGGCGAGGGCGGCGCTGTCGACGGCGTCGGCGCTCCGGTATCCGGCGGGTTGTTCGAGGGGGGCGCAGACATCGTCGAGTGCGCCGTGCAGTCGGCCGAGCAGCGTGCCGAGCGCGTCGCACTGCGACGGTTCGAGCTCGCCGCCGTGCCGGTGCCGGCCCTCGACCCAGGGGAACAGCGCGAACAGCCGGCCGCCCCACGAGGCCACCGTGCCGGACCGTTCGGCGCAGGCCAGCGGGGGCGCGACGGGCAGTCCGAGGGCGTTCAGCGCGGCCATCGCGCGGTGGTGGGCGACGATCTTCGGGCGGCTGGCGGTGGCGGAGTCGACGTAGCACTTCAGGAAGTACGGACCGGCCTCGGTGGTGACCAGGTACCCCCGGTTCAGCAGGCCCTCGGCGACCGGTTCGGCGGTCAGCAGCCGTCCTGTCCGGTAGCGGGCCAGTACCTCGGCGAGCGCGCCCAGCGGGACGGGTGGGCTGAGGGTCCCCATCGGCGGTGCGGAGAGGTCGGGGCGGGCCGGGGCGCAGGCGAGGGTCTGGCTGAAAGTCACGTGCAGAGGTTATGGCCCCCTTGCGGGGGCCCTTGACAAGCCGTCAGTTCTGTGCAGTCGTGCGGTCAGTACTGGTGGTCGGCCTGGTGCCGCGCCACGAAGGCGGCCGCCTGGGTGCGCCGCTCCATGCCCATCTTGGCGAGCAGACTCGAGACGTAGTTCTTCACCGTCTTCTCGGCCAGGTGCAACTCGTTGCCGATCTGACGATTTGTCATACCTTCGCCGATCAAATCCAGGATCCGCCGCTCCTGCTTGGTGAGCTGGGCGAGCCGCTCGTCCTCCTTCTCCCCGCCGTCGCGCAGCCGGGCGAGCACCCTGCTGGTGGCGATCGGGTCGAGCAGCGAGCGGCCGGCCGCGACGTCCCGGACGGCGGTGATCAGGTCGGTGCCGCGGATCGCCTTCAGCACGTAGCCGGAGGCGCCGGCCATGATCGAGTCGAACAGCGCCTCGTCGTCCGAGAACGAGGTCAGCATCAGGCACTTGATCTCCGGCAGCCTGGACCGGATCTCGCGGCAGACCTCGACCCCGTTGCCGTCCGGCAGCCGGACGTCGAGCACCGCCACGTCCGGGTGGACCGCCGGGATCCGGGTGAGCGCCTCGGCGGCCGTGCCGGCCTCGCCGACCACCTCGATGTCGTCCTCGACCGAGAGCAGATCGTGCACGCCCCGCCGGACGACCTCGTGATCGTCGAGCAGGAATACCCTGATTTGTCCGTTATCAGTCACGTCCAAAGCCTCCCATACCACCGTACGAAAGACCTATCACCCGTACCCCGGTCACGACGTGATCCGGCCAGAGCCGTCCGAAACCGATACCGAGAACCCCCTTACGCACGGGCTTCCGCCCGGATAACGTGCGCTGGTGTCCTGAAGGCGCTCGAATTGAGAGCTGCGTCACGCCGACCGTCACCCCCACCCTTCCGACGGCGAGCCGATCGCGGCACCCTCGGGGTTGTAGGCCCTGAACAAGTAGGACGTCCTAGCGCAAGCGCGTCGAGGGCGGACGCTGGGTAACGTTCTCGTGAGGGACGCCGTCGGAACAGGATCACCACCTGCCCCGCAGTGGGAGCGCACACCCACGCGCGCCCCGCGAGGCGGTGACCGGACCGGTCACCGGCGACCCCGGGCGGCCGGACAGACCGAGGAGTGAACGTGACCGTCAAAAGCACGGCGAGGGCTCGCAAGAAGGCGGCCCCCGGCGTCCCTGACACCCTCCGCGCCAAGGGCAAGGACGCCCAGCCGGAGCTCGTCCAGCTGCTCACGCCGGAAGGCGAGCGGGTCGAGCACCCCGACTACCCCCTCACCACCACTCCCGAGGAGCTGCTCGCCCTCTACCGCGACCTGGTGCTGGTGCGCCGGTTCGACGGCGAGGCCACCGCGCTCCAGCGCCAGGGCGAGCTGGGCCTGTGGGCCTCGCTGCTCGGCCAGGAGGCCGCCCAGGTCGGCTCCGGCCGCGCCATGCGCCCCGGCGACTACGCCTTCCCCACGTACCGCGAGCACGGCGTCGCCTGGTGCCGCGACGTCGACCCGCTGAACCTGCTCGGCATGTTCCGCGGCGTGAACCACGGCGGCTGGGACCCGAACGAGAAGAACTTCCACCTGTACACCATCGTGATCGGCGCGCAGGCCCTGCACGCCACCGGCTACGCGATGGGCATCACCAAGGACGGCGCCGACGACGCGGTGATCGCGTACTTCGGCGACGGCGCCTCCAGCCAGGGCGACGTCAACGAGGCCTTCACCTTCGCCTCGGTCTACAACGCGCCCGTGGTCTTCTTCTGCCAGAACAACCAGTGGGCGATCTCCGAGCCCACCACCACCCAGACCAAGATCCCGCTGTACCGCCGCGCCTCCGGCTTCGGCTTCCCCGGCGTCCGGGTCGACGGCAACGACGTGCTGGCCTGCCTGGCGGTCACCCGCTGGGCGCTCGACCACGCCCGCAGCGGCAACGGCCCGGTGCTGATCGAGGCGTTCACCTACCGGATGGGTGCCCACACCACGTCCGACGACCCCACCCGCTACCGGCACGCCGAGGAGACCGAGGCCTGGAAGGCCAAGGACCCGATCAGCCGGCTCCGCGCCCTCCTGGAGAAGGAGGGCCTGGCCGACGAGGCGTTCTTCGCCGCCGTCGACGCCGAGAGCGAGCAGCTGGGGCTGCGGGTGCGCGAGGGCGTGCGCGGCATGCCGGACCCGGACCCGACCCTGATCTTCGACCACGTGTACAGCGAGCCGCACACGCTGGTCGATGAGGAACGGGCCGAGTACGCCGAGTACGCGGCCTCCTTCGAGGCGGGGGAGAACCACTGATGGCCGGTCAGCTGAGCATCGCCAAGGCGCTGAACGGAGCGCTGCGCAAGTCGCTGGAGAACGACCCGAAGACCGTCCTGATGGGCGAGGACATCGGCAAGCTCGGCGGCGTCTTCCGGATCACCGACGGCCTCCAGAAGGACTTCGGCGAGGACCGGGTGATCGACACCCCCCTCGCCGAGTCCGGCATCATGGGCACCGCGATCGGTCTGGCGCTGCGCGGCTACCGTCCCGTCGTGGAGATCCAGTTCGACGGCTTCGTCTACCCGGCCTTCGACCAGATCGTCTCCCAGCTGGCCAAGATGCACGCCCGTGCGCTGGGCCACGTCAAGCTGCCGGTCACCGTGCGCATCCCCTACGCGGGTGGCATCGGCGCGGTCGAGCACCACAGCGAGTCGCACGAGGCCTACTTCGCGCACACCGCCGGTCTGCGCGTGGTCACCCCGGCCAGCGCGCACGACGCGCACTGGATGCTGCGGCAGTCGATCGAGTCCGACGACCCGGTCATCTTCCTGGAGCCCAAGCGCCGTTACTGGGACAAGGGCGAGGTCGGCGACGCCGCGGACCTGGGCCTGCACGACGCCCGGATCGTCCGGCCCGGCACCGACGCGACGCTGATCGCGTACGGCCCGATGGTCAAGGTCTGCCTGGAGGCCGCCGCGGCCGCCGAGGAGGACGGCCGCCGGCTGGAGGTCGTCGACCTGCGCTCGCTCTCCCCGGTGGACTTCGCCGCCCTGGAGGAGTCGGTCAAGCGCACCGGTCGGGCCGTCGTGGTGCACGAGGCACCGGTCTTCCTGGGCATGGGCGCCGAGCTGGCCGCCCGGCTGACCGAGAAGTGCTTCTACCACCTGGAGGCACCGGTCCTGCGGGTCGGCGGCTACCACGCGCCGTACCCGCCGTCCCGGGTCGAGGAGGCCTTCCTGCCCGACCTGGACCGCGTGCTCGACGCCGTCGACCGCGCGCTCGCGTACTGAACCGGGGAGCGAAGATGACCACCGAAGTTCGCTCGCTCCGCGAGTTCAAGATGCCCGACGTGGGCGAGGGCCTCACCGAGGCCGAGATCCTCAGCTGGTACGTCAAGCCCGGTGACACCGTCACCGACGGGCAGGTCGTCTGCGAGGTGGAGACCGCCAAGGCGGCCGTGGAACTGCCCATCCCGTTCAACGGGGTGGTCGAGAAGCTGCACTTCCCCGAGGGCGCGACGGTCGACGTCGGCACCGTGATCATCTCGATCGCGGTCGCCGGGGAGGCGGGGGCCGCGGCTCCGGCCGCCCCCGCCGCGGCTCCGGCGCAGGCTCCGGCTCCGGCTCCGGCCGAGGAGGCCGAGCCCGAGCGGCGCGAGGTGCTGGTCGGGTACGGCCCGCGCACCGGCACCGCCCAGCGCCGGGCGCGGCGGACGACCACCACCAGGGTCGCCGCGACCACGCCGGCTCCGGCGGCCGCTCCGGCCCCGGTCGCCGCCCCGGCTCCCGCGGCGCCCGCGCCGGTCGCCGAAGTGCCCGGCGGGGAGCGGCCGTTGGCCAAGCCGCCGGTGCGCAAGCTGGCCAAGGACCTCGGCGTCGACCTGCGCGCGGTCACCCCGACCGGCCGGGACGGCGTGATCACCCGCGAGGACGTGCACGCCCACGCCGCCGCTCAGGCCGCTCCGGCGGCTCCGGCCGCCGCGGTGGCGGAGGTGGCCGGAACGGCCGTGGCCGAGCCGGCCGCGCCGCAGGTGCTGGTGCCCGCCGCGGGCGACGTCCGGGTGCCGATCAAGGGCGTCCGCAAGGCGACCGCGCAGGCGATGGTGGCCTCGGCCTTCACCGCCCCGCACGTCACCGAGTTCGTGCAGGTCGACGTGACCCGCACGATGAAGTTCGTCCGCCGGCTCAAGGAGAGCGGGGAGCTGGGCCGGGACGTCCGGGTCAGCCCGCTGCTGATCGTCGCGAAGGCGCTGCTCACCGCGATCAAGCGGCACCCCGGGATCAACGCGCAGTGGGACGAGGCGGCCCAGGAGATCGTCCTCAAGGGCCAGGTGAACCTGGGCATCGCCGCGGCCACCCCGCGCGGCCTGATCGTCCCGAACATCAAGGACGCCGGGTCCAGGACCCTCGCCGGGCTGGCCGCTTCGCTCGGCGAGCTGGTCGAGACCGCCCGTCAGGGCAAGACCTCGCCGGCCGACATGCAGGGCGGGACGGTCACCATCACCAACGTCGGCGTCTTCGGCGTCGACACCGGCACCCCGATCCTCAACCCGGGCGAGGCCGCCATCCTGGCCTTCGGGGCGGTCCGGGAACTGCCGTGGGTGCACAAGGGCAAGGTGGTCCCGCGTCAGGTGACCACGCTGGCGCTCTCCTTCGACCACCGCCTGGTGGACGGGGAGCTGGGCTCCAAGGTGCTGGCCGACGTGGCCGGGCTGCTGGAGCGCCCGAAGCGCCTGATCACCTGGGGCTGACGGAACCGACGGGACCGAAGGAACCGGCGGGACCGAAGAAACCGACGAAGGGGCCCTCCTCCGCACCGCCGTGCGGAGGAGGGCCCCTTCGGTGTACCGCCCGTCGACTAGCGCTGGGGACGGAGTCGACGGACGGCGACCAGGACGCCCGCTCCGAGGGCGAGGAAGAGGGCGGAGCCGAGGGCGAGGAAGGTGTTGGCGGAGGAGGAGCCGGTCCGGGCCAGCTCGGGGGTGCCCGCGGGGGCGGTGGTGGCCGGGGCCGACGCCTTCGGGGCCTGGGTGGCGGGGGCGGCCGGAGCGGTGTCCCCGGTCCGGTCGACGGCGGGCTCGGCGGGCTCGGCGGCCTTGGTGGGCGCGGGCTTGGGCTTGGCCGGGGTGGTCGGCTTGGCAGTGGTGGTCGGCTTGGCAGTGGCGGTGCCCTGGGGGTGGGTCACCTTGACCGTCTTGAAGTCCGAGCTGCCGGGGCCCTGGGAGCCGGCCATCTCCGCCGAGGCGAACAGGTTGATCGTGGTCACGCCGGCGGGGGTGGCGGCGGCCAGCGAGTAGCGGAACTTGAAGGTGTCGGAGCTGTTGGCGGCCATGCGCTGGCGCTGGGAGCCGGTGACCTCGACGGAGCGCATGCAGCCGTCCTGCAGCTGGAGGTTCTTCCAGGCGCCGGTGTAGTCCAGGTACTGGATCCTGACGTCCTTGAGGCGGGCCGCGGCGCCCGGGCCCGGGGTGACGAGGCCGAGGAAGGGCTCCATGCCGTGGGCGTCCTCGGCGGCCTTGTTGGTGACCTTGAGGGAGACCTCGTTCCAGCTGCCGTCCGCGACCACCGAGGACTTGGCCGAGGTGATGGCGGTGTCGGGGGAGAGCCCGGGAACGTTGGTCGGGGCCTCGTACGCGCCGCCGAGCCGGTGGTCGCCGCAGGCCCAGGCGGTGTCGGTGGCGAGGAACTGGACGCCGCCGGCGAGGACGACGGTGGCGGCGACGGTGGCGATGCGGCGGCGGCCGGAGAGCGCGCGGTCGTTCTTCGCAAAACGGGTGATAACGGGCATGCGCATGACGTGAGTCCCCAGGGTCGACGTGCTGATGGTGTGAGTGGGTGAAGACGACCGGCTCCGCTCCTCGTGAGCGGAAGCGCCCCCCGGCTCCGCCGGTCTCGCTCTCCGTGCCTTCATCCGTATAGACGCGCATCCCCGCGGGGGGTTGCAGACGGGTTCCGAAATTTTTTCGGGCTTCTCCGGCGGGTCCCGACGACGGCCCGAGGAATGGTTGGTATGACCTGGATGATCCGAAATGTGCGGATCGTTCGGCCAGGTCGGTGACTTTTTCGCGGCCGGATAGGGGAGTCCCGGCCGCCCGGGTACGTCTCCGCTCCATCACCCGGGCGACACCGGGTGACCGGCTCCCGGAGGACGCACCCGCATGCCGCCTGGCAACCCTGGCCGTCTCGTCCGGAGTCTGGCCGCACTCATGCTGGTGTCCGCCGCCGCCCTCCCGGCCGCCCTGGAACTGACCGGCCCCCCGCCGTTCGGAGTGATCGGTCCGGGGGCCCCGGCCGACCGCGCGGTGCCGCCGCACACGGCCCTCCAGGCCGACCAGCGGATATCCGCGGCCGCCCCGACGGTCGACATACGCCGCACCGGGGACCCGGCCAACCGGATCACCCTGGTGCTGCTCGGCGACGGCTACACGGCCGACGAGCAGGAGCTCTTCCGGCAGCAGGCCGACAAGGCCTGGCACGCGTTGATGGACATCGAGCCCTTCCGCACCTACCAGGGCTTCTTCAACATCAGGCGGGTCGAGGTGGTCTCCCCGGTCTCCGGGATCGCCGAGTCCGAGAGCCGCGGCCGCAGGACCGCCACCCCGCTCGGCATGCACTTCTGGTGCGAGGGCACCGCCCGGCTGCTCTGCGCCGACGAGTCCGCCACCGCTCGCTACGCGGGCAACGGCGCCGGGCCGCAGTACCTGATAGCGCTGGCCAACTCCACCGAGTACGGCGGCGCCGGCGGCACCGGGGTGACCACCCTGGCGGGCGGCAGCCCGGACGCCGGGCGGATCATCCAGCACGAGATCGGGCACACCGTGGGGGACCTCGGAGACGAGTACGACAGCGCCCCGGACGACGCCGACTACCCGAACCTCGCCACCCTCAACGCCGACGACATGCGCAGGAAGCAGACCAAGTGGTGGCGCTGGCTGGGCGCCGAGTCCCCGGACGGGGCCGGCGTGATCGGGGCGTACCGCAGCGCCAACGGCCTCTACCGGCCCACCCCGGACTCGGTGATGCGCACCCTGGGCAGCGCGTACAACCTCCCCTCGCGCGAGGCGATCATCGAGGAGCTGTACCGCAGGGTCCGGCCGACCGACGCCCCGGTGCCGACTCCCGGCGAGGTGTCCGGGCGGCCCCGGCTCGACGTCCGGCCGCTGCCGCTGACCGGCCCGCGGCAGCTGAAGGTGGAATGGAAGGTGGACGGCGTGCCGGTGGCCCCGCAGTCCGCCGACGGCTCCTGGCTGGACACCGCCCGGCTGGAGCTGGCCCCGGGCCGGACGGCCACCGTGACGGCGACCGTCCGGGACACCACCGACTGGGTGCGGGACGAGGCCTTCCGGGAGCGCTCCATGACCCGCTCGGTGTCCTGGACGCTGACCGGCTGACCGGCTGACCGGCTGACCGGCTGAGGCCCGGTCCCGCGCCCCCGGGTCAGAGCGTCCCATCATGGGATGACTAATCTGGTCGGACTATGACCGTGGAGCCCGCTCGCCCAGCCCCGTCCCCGTCCGTCCCCGCTCCCCGGCTCATCGCCGACCCCCCGGCCGCGCCCGTACCCGCGCCCGTGTCCGTTTCCGCGCCGGTGTCCGTGCGCGCGTCCGCGCCGCCCGGCGGCCGGGCGGCCTGGCTCGCCTGGTCCATCGGGGTCAGTGTCTACATCCTGGCCGTCATCCACCGCACCAGCCTCGGGGTGGCCGGACTGGACGCCGCCGACCGCTTCGGCATCGGCGCCTCGGCGCTCTCCACCTTCTCGATCCTCCAGGTGCTGGTCTACGCGGCCATGCAGATCCCGGTCGGCCTGCTGGTCGACCGGTACGGGCCGCGCCGGGTGCTGCTGTCCGGCGTCGTGCTGCTGAGCGCCGGCCAGCTGGCCTTCGCGTTCAGCTCCGACTTCGGCCCCGCGCTGGCCTCCCGCGCGGTGCTCGGCTGCGGCGACGCGATGACCTTCATCAGCGTGCTGCGGATCGCCGCCCGGTGGTTCCCGGCGGCCCGGAACCCGTTCGTGGCCCAGCTGACCGGCCTGGCCGGGATGGGCGGCAACCTGGTCACCACCGTGGTGCTCGCCAGGGCGCTGCACAGCGAGGGCTGGACGCCCACCTTCACCGCGATCGCGCTGCTGGGCTCGGTGGTGTTCGCGCCGGTCGCGTTCCTCCTGCGGGACGCGCCCCACCAGGAGGCCGTCGTCCGGCCCGGGGCGGCCGCGGCGCGGCCGAAGGTCGGCCGGCAGGTCCTCGCCTGCTGGCGGGAGCCGGGCACCCGGCTCGGGCTCTGGATCCACTTCACCACCCAGTTCCCCGGCAACGCCTTCGGCCTGCTCTGGGGCCTGCCCTACCTGGTGCAGGCCCAGGGGATGTCCCGGGCCGGGGCCGGCGGGCTGCTGACCCTGCTGGTGCTCAGCAACATGACCTTCGGCTTCGTCTTCGGCCGGCTGCTCTCCGTCTCGGCGCGGGCCCGGATGCCGATCGTGCTGACCGTCGTCGCGACCACCGCGCTCGGCTGGGCGCTGGTGCTGGCCTGGCCCGGCGGCCACCCGCCGGCCTGGCTGCTGGTCGGAATCATCCTGGTGATGGGCAGCAACGGCCCGGCCTCGCTGGTCGGCCTGGACTACGCGCGCGCCCGCAACCCCGCGGAGCGGCTCGGCACCGCGTCGGGGATCGTCAACATGGGCGGCTTCATCGGCACGATGATCACCCTGTTCGGCATCGGCGTGCTGCTGGACGCGCTCTCCCCGGACGGCGCCGGGTCGTACTCGGCCACCGCCTTCCGCTGGGCGTTCTGCTGGCAGTACGTCCCGCTGGCGGTGGGCACGGCGATGATCCTGCGGCTGCGCCGGAAGGTCGCGGCGCAGGCGGGCTGAGCCCGGGGCCGGACGGGCCCCGGGCGACGGCCCGTACGGCCCCGGGCCTCAGATGGTGACCGAGAAGTTGGCCAGCACCCGCTCGGCCAGCTCCCGGTCGCCCTCGACGGAGACCGGGCCGGGCCGGCCGCGGCCGCAGGCGAGCCGCAGGTAGGTCTCCCAGTCCATGGTGAGCTGGACGTCGGGGGCCAGGCTGATCGACTCGTCCACGGTGCAGTGGCCGGTGGCGTCCACCCGGACGGTGCGCAGGAACTCCACCGGGCCGGTGACGTCCAGCACCAGGGCCGTCCCGGCCGGGGCCCCGGCCTTGTTGGCGACGGCCTTGGGCAGCAGCTCCAGCAGCAGGTCCCGGGTGATCAGGGCGGCCGGGGCGTCCAGGTTGCCCGGGGTCTCCAGGGCCCGGCGCAGGTCCTGCTCGTGCACCCAGACGTCGAAGGCCCGCATCCGCAGCAGCTCGTGGTACGGGACGTCCCTGGCCAGCGGCCCGGCCGGCCAGCGCACCGGCTCCTCGGGCGTCTGCTTGGCGTTCCGCAGCGCCCGGGAGCGGCGGATGATCGTGTACTCCAGCTCGCCGGTCATCTCCAGGGCGGTGTGGCAGCGGCGCTTGTCGACCGGCAGCTCGACGTAGCGGGCGAACTCGGTGGTGACGTGACGGAGGTCACGCGGCAGCGAGTGGATCGGGCGCGGGTCGCCGAGCAGGTCGGACTCGACCGCGATCACGTGCGAGACGACGTCGCGGACGGACCAGCCGGGGCACTCGGTGGCCCGGTTCCAGGAGCCCTCGGGAAGGGGGGCGACCAGCTCCGATATGGACTCGATGGTCTGGGTCCACGCCTCGGTGTAAGCCTGCACGGTCTGGTTGTCCGTCACGGGAATCTCCGGCCCTCCGTCAGCTTCCTTGCCGCCTGCGCCCCGCCGTCACGGCCGACCGGGATGGTCCGGCTTTCCGGGCGCGCACGCTAACCGCACGTTACGCTGCCGGGAGACAGCTGGGCAGCGCTTTCGGGTGACGATCGTAGGTCTCTTGCCGTGGACGGTGGTACTGTGCGCGCTTCATTGATCCAACTCGCGGTCTCCGACGAGGAGCCGCCCGCCGAGCGGAGGGCTCGGGCGGCGGCCCTGGTACGGGCACAGCAGGGCGCCGACCTGGTGGTGCTCCCGGAGCTGTGGCCGCTCGGCGGCTTCGCCTACGACCTCTGGTCGGACGGCGCGGAGACGCTGGACGGGCCCACCTCGGACGTGATGTCGGCCGCCGCGCGGGCCGCCGGGGTCTGGCTGCACGCCGGTTCGGTCGTCGAACGCGATCCGGACGGGCCGATCTACAACACCTCGCTGCTGTTCTCCCCGGACGGCGAGCTGGTGCACACGTACCGCAAGATCCACCGCTTCGGCTTCGACAGCGGCGAGGCGGTGGTGATGGGCGCCGGGCAGGAGATCGTCACCGCGCCCACCGACTTCGCCACGCTGGGCCTGGCCACCTGCTACGACCTGCGCTTCCCGGAGCTGTTCCGGGCGCTGCTGGACGCCGGGGCGCAGCTGCTGGTGGTGCCGGCGGCCTGGCCCGCCCGGCGGCGCGAGCACTGGACGCTGCTGGCCCGGGCCCGGGCGGTGGAGGAGCAGGCCTTCGTGCTGGCCTGCAACACCGCCGGGACGCACGCCGGGGTCGAGCAGGCCGGGCACAGCATCGTGGTGGACCCGTGGGGCCGGGTGCTGGCCGAGGCGGGGGCGGGCGAGGAGGTCCTGACGGTCGAGTTCGATCCGGCCGAGGTGGCGAAGGCGCGCGCGGAGTTCCCGGTGCTGCGGGACCGTCTGCTGGGGATTCCGGCGCCGGTCCAGCGCTGAGCGGGGGTGGGCGGGGCGCCGGGGACGGGGTTCCGGAGGGTTGGTTCGTACCTGGGTCGGTCGGGTTTGAGAAGATGAGCACTCGTCGTGTTCCCCGCCGGCCCGGACGAGGGCCGGCACGGTAGGCCGCCCGAGGAGGTCGCCCCATGCCTGACAACGGCGCAGGCGACACCCCCCGCCCCGTCATCCACCGCAACAGCCTGCGCGAGCAGATCGCCGGCGCGCTGCGCGAGGAGATGATGGCCGGCCGGCTCGCGGCCGGCCGCAACTTCACCGTCAAGGAGATCGCCGAGCTGTACGGCGTCTCCGCGACCCCGGCCCGCGAGGCCCTGGTCGACCTCGGCGCGCAGGGCCTGCTGCGGGCCGAGCACCACCGCGGCTTCACCGTGCCCGAGCTGGGGTGGGACGACTTCCTGGAGATCTTCGAGTCCCGGGTGCTGATCACCGACAGCTTCCACCGCCAGTACGCCACCCGCCGGGCACTGCCCGACCTCGGCCGGCTGCCCTCGCTGCACCGGCGGGCCGACGCGGCGGTGCGGGCGGCCCGGGCCGGGAACCTGGACGTCATGGTGGGCTGCGACCGCCGGTTCTGGCAGGAGGTCGGCGCGCTGCTCGGCAACCGCCGGATCGCCGACTACCTGGACTGGCTGCGGGTGCAGTCCTGGATGTTCGCCGCGCCCTACCTGCGGGAGCTGCCCGCGCTGGGCGGGATCTGCTGGGAGCGCCACCCGGACCTGGTCGCGGCGATCGAGGCCCGCGACGCGATCGGCGCGCACCGGATCATCTGCGAGTACAACCTGTACACCGTCCGGCTGCTGGCCGGGCTGGCCGGGCAGCCGCTGGAGTCGGTGACCGTCCTGGACCTGCTCACCGAGTTCGTCGGGGAGGAGCCGGCGCCGGTGCCGGTCGAACCGCCGCCCGCGCCGGCGGCCCCGCCGGAGCCGGGCGACGAGCCCGAGCCCGGTGCCGGGCCCGGTGCGGCCCGCACCGGGCGGACCCGCAGCGCCGAGGTGGGCCGGGAGCTCGGCCGTGAGCTGGGACTGGGCCTCGGGCTGGTGCCGCAGCCGCGCACGGTGCCGTACGGCCGGTTCGGCCGACGGCTGTCCGAACCGCCCCCGGAGGCCCCTCGGGGACGGCCCGACCCGCACGCCGCGCCGGGCCGGTAGGGTGGGCGGTCATCGGACCGGGCGCCTCCTGAAAGGCCGTCCGGGTACCGACCCGACCCCCGTCGTCGCCCCGCCCGCGCGGGCGATCCCCGCCTCCGGAGAGGAACTGCCGGCCATGGCCTGCGACCTCTGGCTCGTCCCGCTGGTGGACGCGCTGAGCCACAGCCCCGACAACCCCTTCCGGGACGACCTCGCGCTCTACAACTCGGTGCTGGCCTCGCGCGGGCTGCCCGAGGTGCCGGTCTACCGGTTCGTCCCGGGCATCAGCGGCGCGGTCGAGCCGATAGCCGCCTTCGACTACGACTCGCTGCACTTCCTGCGCCGCGCCTACCTGTTGGGCCTCACCGGCCTGGACATCACCCCGGTCGACGCGCTCGGCGGCGACTACGAGCAGTTGCTGGAGATGTTCGAGAGCAGCGCCGAACAGTCGCACCTGGTCTGGCACTTCGACCACGCCGGCGCGTACGTGCCGGTCGAGTTCGCGGTGCCGCTGGTGGACGATACGCTGCTCGCCGCCGGCGGCCCGCTCGGCTCCAGCCACGGGCTGCTGCGCGAACTCCAGGCCGTCGCACCGGCGCTGGGCATCGACCCGCTCAACCCGCCGGACCCGACCCGGCCGCTCGGCCCGACCGGCCTGGAGCAGCCGTTCGGGCCGCCGATCGACGACGTCCACCCCTTCGCCCGGGAGCGGCACGCCTGGTCGGGCCTGTACGCGGCGGCGACCAGGAGCGTCACCCAGGGTTCGATGATCGTCTTCGCCTGACCCCGGGCGGACAGGTTCTAGCGCAGCGGCCCCTCCGGCGGCCGCTGGCGCGGCATGGTGGGCCGGGTGCCCGGCGGCGGCAGCACCCGCACCTGGGCGCCCACCCCGGGCTCGCTGCGCCCGCCCCAGGCCCCGCCGGACTGGGTGGGCAGCTGGGTCATCGAGGCGCGGAACTCCAGCATCCACTCCGAGGTCTCGGAGCGGACCATGTCCGAGACGTCCTCGCAGAACCGTCGCAGCACGCCCAGGCAGCGCTCGGCGGCCTCGCCCGCAGTGCCCTCGGTCGGGCCGAGCACCTCGCGCACGCACTCCGACGCCCAGTCGAACTGGAAGGCCTCCAGGCGGCGTTGCAGGGCCTGGCCGGTGGAGACGTCCCGCATCCAGCCGGAGGTGAGACCGAAGACCCGGTCGGTGGCCAGGCAGGCGGCGGAGAGCGCGAAGCCGACGTAGCCCCAGCCGGTGCCGTGCGCGAAGGCGCCGGCCAGGTCGACCAGCGGGGCGGTCACCCCGCCCACCGCGAAGCCGGCCGCGCCGAACCGCAGCACGCGGGCCCAGCGGCGCTTCCAGACGCGGTCCCGGCGGTACCACTCGATCGCCTCGACCGCCCGCTCCTCGGACCAGCGGTAGAGCTCCTCCAGCCGTTCGGCGGGCTCGCCCCAGTCCCCCAGCGGGAACTGGCGGGTGCTCAGATCGGCCCGCTGGCGGGTGGAGGCCCGTCGGACGACGGCGGCGGCGGGCGGGTCCTCCTCACCGATCTCCTTGCCCCAGGCACTCTCCTCGGGCTGCATTTCCGGCTGGCTCACCTGTGGGGCTCCCTGTGGCGGGCGGACTGCTGGCTCTGTCGGCGCAACGGCTGACGTGGTGTCCGCCGGTGGTTCTCCAACAGCACTTCTTACCGCCAAATGGCTGACCGTGGGGGCGCTTCTCCGCTGATCGTTACCGGTTTCGGCCAACGGAACCCGAGGTGGGCGGGTTGCGGGAGGCGGCGAGATTTCACCCGTCCGAGCGAGGGCCCGGTGACCCGACGTCGTGACCCGACCACCCACCGCCGAACCGGCCCCGTCGGGCTTGGAGGATCCTCCGACATCCTCGGCGTACGGAGCTCCTCCGCTGGAGGATCCGACGGGACCGGGGAGCGGCCGGAACAGGCCACCGACTACGCTGCCAGGCGTGAAGGTCCTCGTCATCGGCGGCGGCGCCCGCGAACACGCCCTGTGCCGCTCCCTGTCCCAAGATCCCGCAGTGACCGAACTGCACTGTGCCCCGGGCAACGCCGGGATCGCGCAGGTCGCGACGGTCCACCCGGTCGACCAGCTGGACGGCGCGCAGGTCGCCGCGCTGGCCGGCCGGCTCGGTGCCGCCCTGGTGGTGGTCGGCCCGGAGGCCCCGCTGGTGGCCGGCGTCGCGGACGCCGTGCGCGCGGCCGGCGTCCCGGTGTTCGGTCCGTCCGCCGCGGCCGCCGAACTGGAGGGCTCGAAGGCCTTCGCCAAGGATGTGATGGCCGCGGCCGGCGTCCCCACCGCCCGGTCCTACGTCTGCACCACCGCGGCCGAGGCCGCCGAGGCGCTGGACGCCTTCGGCGCCCCGTACGTGGTCAAGGACGACGGCCTGGCCGCCGGCAAGGGCGTCGTGGTCACCTCCGACCGCGAGGCCGCGCTGGCGCACGCCGCCGGCTGCGAGCGCGTGGTCATCGAGGAGTACCTGGACGGCCCCGAGGTCTCGCTGTTCGCGATCACCGACGGCACCACCGTCGTCCCGCTCCAGCCCGCCCAGGACTTCAAGCGCGCGCTGGACGGCGACGAGGGCCCGAACACCGGCGGCATGGGCGCCTACTCCCCGCTGCCGTGGGCGCCCGCCGGGCTGGTCGAGGAGGTCCTGGAGACCGTCCTCCAGCCGACCGTGGACGAGCTGCGCCGCCGCGGCACCGAGTTCTCCGGCCTGCTGTACGCGGGCCTGGCGCTCACCTCGCGCGGCACCCGGGTGATCGAGTTCAACGCCCGCTTCGGCGACCCGGAGACCCAGGTCGTGCTGGCCCGGCTGCGCACCCCGCTGGCGGGCGTGCTGCTCGCCTCCGCCACCGGAAGCCTGGACCAGCTGGAGCCGCTGCGCTGGGACGAGGGCGCGGCCGTCACCGTGGTCGTCGCCTCCGAGGGCTACCCGGACGCCCCGCGCACCGGCGACCCGATCGAGGGCCTGGCCGAGGCGGAGGCGGACGGCACCGCGTTCGTGCTGCACGCCGGGACGAAGGCGGACGAGGACGGCCGGGTGCTGAGCGCCGGCGGCCGCGTCCTGTCGGTCACCGCGACCGGCACCGACCTGGCCGAGGCGCGCGAGCGCGCGTACGCCGCGGTGGACCGGATCTCCCTCAAGGGCGGCCAGCACCGCACCGACATCGCGCTGAAGGCGGCCACCGCCTGAGCCCCCCGCCCGCTCCGCCCGCGGCCCCCGTGCGAACCGCTCGCACGGGGGCCGCGGTGCGTGCCACCGAGGTAGGGGCGGCGGCCCGCAGCCGCCCCTACCAGCAGGGGTGAGCGGGATTCGAACATCCGCGCCCACCGGTCAACCCCATGGGCGCAGCGTTCCCGGCGTTTCGGGGCCGGAGCGGCCACGGGGGCCGACGCACCGTTCGGCCGACGGATTCCAGCCCATCGGGTGACAGCACCCGCATCCGGCTGACGCAACCGGCCGCGCGGCCTTATGGTGCGCTGGATCGCGGTGCGCGGGGCCCGTGCGCCGGGGTCGCCGCCGGGTAGCGGTGCTCCCACGGGGGGATGCTGGACGGCGTCCGGCCGGTCGGTCGTCGGGGTGCTTCGCACCGGACCGGTCGCCGGCGTCCGGGCGGTGTCACCGGAACACCCGGGCGGCGTCACCGGAACAACCGGGCGGTGTCACCGGGACGAGTGGAAACCGGGGTGATCCGGAACGCCCACCCGGACCGGGGCGTCGAAAATGTCAGTAGCGCCACGCAGCATGCACTACCGGGATCGGACACCTCCGCTTCCCGGTCGGAACTGATCGTTTCGAGTCGGCTCAGGGCCCGAAGCCGGGCGCCCGAGGGCTCCGAAGGGGGTGCCGCACCGTATGGCCGCAATCGACATCGCGCGCGCTCACGCCCAGGTGGTGCTGCGGATCCGAGGCCTCGCCCGGGCCGCCGCCGCCCTGCCCGCCGCCGTGGCGGTGGTCCTGCTCGCCGGCCGGTTCACCGGCCGGATCGGCGCGCCCGGGGCCGCCGACGCCGCGGGCTGGGACGCCGCCCGCTGGGCGGTCTGCGCGGTCGCCGCGCTGACCCTCGCGGTGGCCGGGCTGACCGCCCGGGCCCTGCACCGGACCGTCCCGCCGCGCACCCCGGCCGTCCCGCTGGAGCGCGCCGAGGCCCCCGAGCTGTACCGGCTGATCGGCGAGCTGGCGGATCGGCTGGAGGTGCCCGCGCCCTCGGCCGTGGCCCTCACCCCGGACTGCGACAGCTGGCTGGAGGACGTCCCGCCGAGCCGGCGGACGGCTCCGCCGCGGCCGGACCCCGGGGCGCCCGCCCCCGTCCTGGTGATCGGCTCGCCCTTCCTGTGGTGGATGCGGTCCGGTGAACTGCGCGCCCTGCTCGCCCCCGTGGTGGCCGGCACCGCCGCCTCCGCCGACCCGGAGATCGCCGCCGCCCGGCGCTTCCTGCGCAGCCTGGACGCCTGTCTGGACTCCGGCGCCGGCGCGGCCCCCGGTCTCGGCGGCGCCACCCTGGCCGCCCCGCCCCGGCCGCCCCGGCGCGGTCCGGCGGCGCTCGCCGACCGGATCGTCCGCAGGGTCGTGCGCCGCCTGCTCGGCGCCTGCCGGGGCCACTCCGCCGAGCTGGAGCGCTCGGTCGCGAGCTGGGCCTCCGAGCAGGCCAGGACGGTCGACTACGGACTGCGGATCGCCGCCCAGGAGCAGGTCGGCCTGGCCTACGCGGGCTGGGACCGGCTGCTCACCAGGGTCGCGCTGCCCGCCTGGCGGCTCGGCCGCCACCCGGCCCACCTCAACGCCGGCGTGGTCGCCGCGCTCACCGAGCTGTCCCGCCGCGACCGGCTGGCCGACGGCTACGGCAGCCGGCTCGGCGACCGCCCCGCCTGCGACCTGCTGGAGGAGCCAGGCACCGTCGACCGGGCGGTCTCCCGGCTCGCCGCCGACCTGTTCTTCGGCCGCCCGGCGGCCGGCGCCTGGCGCGAGCTGGAGTGGGCCGACTACCCGGCCGAGGTGGTGGACGCCGGCTGGCGGGCGGGCGCCGCCACCCTGCAGACCGCCCTGGACCGGCTCGCCCCGCAGTCCCGCCCCGGCGCCCCGACCCTCACCCGGCTGCTGGGCCGGCTCGCCGAGGGCGACGGAGAGCTGCTGGCCGCCGCGCTCGCCGCCCAGCTGGCCCGCACCACCGCCCCGGCCCCGCTGCTCGAACCCGACCGCAGCGGCCGCGACCTGCTGGTCGAGCACGTCACCGCGATGGTCTGCTGCGCCGCCGTGGACACCGCCGGCGGCGCCCCCGGCCTGGACTGGCTGGACGGCCCGGTGCTGCTGCTCGGCGGGGTGCGCCGCACCGACCTGGCCGGTCCGGTCGCCCAGGCCGTCGAGCAGGGCCAGGACGGTCCGCTGCGCGCCTGGCTGGACGCCGCCGACGTCCGTCTTGAGAAACCCGTGCGCCTCTGACGTCCCGGGTGTCACAGGAGGGCGCTCGGTACCGCCGCACGCGCCCCCAAAAGGGTCGGCCGCGGGGCGTCTTCGCAGGCCGGAGGCCCCTCCCGGGAGGCGCGCGAGATTCCCCGCACCAATCGCTACCGGAGGGTGACGCTGCGACAGCAGTCTGTGGTGTATTAGACCGCACGCACATCCGGGGGGCACGTGCCAACCGGGCGGAAGTGCACCTGGGAGGGGCGCGTGGGGACCGAACTCAACCGCCGCTGGGAGTCGGGGACGCACGCCTACAGCGTGTCCGACCCCTTCGGCCAGGGCCCGCTGCCCTGGCTGCGCAGCCCGGACCAGTACCTGGCCGGGGCGGAGGGCGCCGTGCCCTGGTACGTCTCGGTGGGCGCGCCGGGCCAGCAGTCGCTGACGGCCGGAGTCCGCAGGAAGCCGTCCGTCGGAACCCCGCAGGGCGCCAACGACGTGGACCAGCAGATCAAGGGCTTCGCCTCGGCCGGGGTGGTCCGCCCCGGCGGCTCGGTGGACTTCCGGGTCACCGTCAACCCGCCCCGCGAGTTCACCGTGAACATCTTCCGGATCGGCCACTACGGCGGTGACGGCGCCCGCCACATGACCTCCAGCCCGTCGATCGCCGGCCTCGCCCAGCCCGCCCCGCTGGTGGTCGACCGGACGGTCTCCTGCCACCACTGGTGGCACTCCTGGCGGCAACAGATCCCGGCGCACTGGAAGCCCGGCGCCTACGTCGCCGTGCTGACCACCGCGGACATGCTGCACCGCAGCCACATCCCCTTCACCGTCCGGGACTTCGAGGACCGGGCGGGCACCGCCGAACTGCTCCTGGTGCTCCCGGACGTGACCTGGCAGGCGTACAACCTGTTCCCCGAGGACGGCCGCACCGGCGCCAGCCTCTACCACGCCTGGGACGGCCGGGGCGGCCTGGTCGGCGAGCCGGAGGCGGCCGTCACCGTCTCCTTCGACCGCCCGCACGCCACCGCCGGACTGCCGCTGCACGTCGGCCACGCGTACGACTTCATCCGCTGGGCCGAGCGCTTCGGCTACGACCTCTCCTACGCCACCGCCACCGACCTGCACGCCGGCCTGGTGGACCCGTCCCGGCACCGGGCGCTGGTCTTCCCCGGCCACGACGAGTACTGGTCCGAGCCGATGCGCCGGGCCGCCGAGCGGGCCAGGGACGGCGGCACCTCGCTGGTGTTCCTCTCCGCCAACACCATGTACTGGCGGGTCGAGCTGACCGCCGCCGCCTCCGGCGAGCCCAACCGGCTGCTCAACTGCCGCAAGCGGCAGAAGGTCGGCGCCGGCAGCCCGGCCGCCGGGGCGCCCGGCGCGGCCAGCGCGCTGTGGCGGGACGCCGGGGAGCCCGAGCAGCACCTGCTCGGGGTGCAGTACTCGGGGCGGGTCGCCGCGCCCGTCCCGCTGGTCGCCCGGCACACTGCGCACTGGCTCTGGGACGGCACCGGCCTCCAGGAGGGCGACGAGCTGCCCGGGCTGGTCGCCGGCGAGGCCGACCGCTACTACCCCAAGGTGGCGCTGCCCGAGCACGTCGAGCGGGTGCTGCTGGCGCACTCGCCGTACCAGGACCCGGCCGGCCGCACCCGCTACCAGGAGACCTCGCTGTACCGCGCGCCCAGCGGCGCGTACGTCTTCGCGGCCGGCACCTTCGCCTGGTCGCCCGCGCTGGGGCGCCCGGGGCTGACCGACGAGCGCATCCAGCGGGCCACCGCCAACCTGCTGGACCGGCTCTGCAAGAACCAGCTGCACTGACCACGGTGGCCGGGAACCGGCGCGCGGTGGCCGGGAACCGGCGCGCGGTGGCCGGAGAACCGGCGTTCCGGCGGGCGTGAAAGACTGCGGGGGCAGTGACCTCCCCTTTCGCGGTGCCCCCGCCCGTGAACGACCCCTGAGGACTGAACACCTTGAGCGGATTTGTCACCAAGCCCGAGCCGGTCCAGGTACCCGGCCTGGTCCACCTGCACACCGGCAAGGTGCGCGACCTCTACCGCACCGGTTCGGGCGAGCTGGTCATGGTGGCCAGCGACCGGACGTCCGCCCACGACTGGGTGCTGCCGAACGAGATCCCGGACAAGGGCCGCATCCTCACCCAGCTGTCGCTGTGGTGGTTCGAGCGGATCGCCGACATCGTTCCCAACCACGTGATCTCCACCGAGGTCCCGGCCGGCGCCCCGGCCGACTGGAAGGGCCGCACGCTGGTCTGCCGCAGCCTGGAGATGATCCCGGTCGAGGCGGTCGCCCGCGGCTACCTGGCCGGCTCCGGCCTGGCCGAGTACCAGGAGAGCCGCACGGTCTGCGGCATCGCGCTGCCGGAGGGCCTGGAGAACAGCTCCGAGCTGCCCGCCCCGATCTACACCCCCGCGCTCAAGGCCGAGGTCGGCGAGCACGACGAGAACGTCTCCTACGAGGAGACCGCCCGCCGGATCGGCGCCGAACTCGCCTCGCAGTTGCGCCGCACCACCCTGGACGTCTACGCCCGGGCCCGGGACATCGCCCGCGCGCGCGGCATCATCCTGGCCGACACCAAGTTCGAGTTCGGCCTGCTGGACGGCGAGCTGGTGATCGGCGACGAGGTGCTCACCCCGGACTCCTCCCGCTACTGGCCGGCCGACGAGTACGAGGCGGGCCGCTCGCAGTCGTCCTTCGACAAGCAGCTGATCCGCGACTGGCTGGTCTCCCCGGACTCCGGCTGGGACCGCTACAGCGAGCAGCCGCCGCCGGCGCTGCCGGCCGAGATCGTCGAGCTGACCCGCGCCAAGTACATCGACGTGTACGAGCGGCTGACCGGGACCACCTGGGCCTGACCCGCTCGACCGCCCGCGGGCACGGCCTCAGATCCAGCCGTGCTCGCGGGCGATCCGCACCGCCGCGTGGCGGTTCTCCGCGCCCAGCTTGGTGGCCGCCGAGGACAGGTAGTTGCGCACGGTGCCCTGGGAGAGCGAAGCCCGTTCGGCGATCTCGGCGATCGGGGTGCCGTCGGCGGCCAGCTCCAGGACGTCCGTCTCGCGCGGGGTCAGCGGGGTCTCGCCGGCGCTGATCGCGTCCGCCGCCAGCTCGGGGTCCACGTACCGGCCGCCGGAGCGCACGGTGCGGATGATGCCGGCCAGGTCCGCCGCCGAGACGGTCTTCGGCAGGAAGCCGCGCACCCCGACCTCCAGCGCCCGCTTCAGGTAGCCGGGGCGGCCGTGGCCGGTGACGATCATGCAGCGGCAGTCCGGCAGCGCCAGCCGCAGCTGGGTGGCCACCTCGATGCCGTCCTTGCCCGGCATCTGGAGGTCCAGCACCGCGACGTCCGGGCGGTGGGCCAGCGCCATCGCCAGTGCCTCGGTGCCGGAGCCGGCCTGGGCGACCACCTCGATGTCGTCCTCCAGCGAGAGCAGCGCGGCCAGCGCGCCCCGGATCAGGTGCTCGTCGTCGGCGAGCAGGACGCGGACGGGCGCGGCGTTCTCGGTCATCGGGCGGTCTTTCTTCCTCAGCGGGGGAGCGGGACGGTGGCGAGCATCCGGAAGACGCCCGCCTCGGCGGTCGACACGGTCAGTTCGCCGTCGTGGGCGGCGAGCCGCTCGCGCAGTCCGCGCAGCCCGGTGCCGCTGCCCTGGGAGGGGAACGGGATGTCGGGCACCCCGTCATTCTCCAGCTCCAGTACGGCCCGTCCGTCCTCGGTCCGCAGCCGGATCAGGCAGCGGCCGGCCTCGCTGTGCCGCAGCACGTTGGTGGTGGCCTCGCGGATCACCCAGCCGAACACCGACTGGACCGGGCCCGGCAGCCGGTCGGCGTGCTCGCCGAGGTCGATCTCGCAGGAGACGTCGGCCGAACGCAGCACCGCCCGGGCGCCGATCGCCTCGGCGTGCAGGTCGGCGGTGCGGTAGCCGCGGATGACGTCCCGGACCTCGCGCTGCGACTCCTGGGCGATCTTCTGCACCTCGGCCATCTGGTCGGCGGCCTCCTCGCGCCCCCGGCGGGCGAGCTGGACGGCGAGCTCGCTCTTCAGCGCGATGGTGGTGAGGTTGCGGCCCATCACGTCGTGGAGGTCGCGGGAGAAGCGCAGCCGCTCCTCGGCGACGGCCAGCCGGGACTGGGCCTCGCGGGCGGCGTCCAGCTCCCAGACGATCGAGGTGAGCCAGGCGAAGCTGCGGCAGCTGGGGCCGAGGAAGGCCATCCCGAGGGTGAGTCCGGCCAGGTAGCCGGCGGTGCCGGCGGGGTCGATCCCGGCGAGTACCGCGGCCGGGAAGACGGCCAGCAGCATGCCCAATCCGACGACGGCGGCCCGGCGGGGAGCCAGCGCCACGCACACCGGGCCGTGGGCGAACAGCAACAGGCTGCTGGTGACGAACAGGGTGAAGGGGAGGCCGCCGGGGCTTTCCGGTCCGCCGTCGGCGGGGCCGAACAGCAGGACGGTCCAGGAGCCCGCCACCGCGAGGCCGACCGAGAGGGCGAGCCAGAGCCGGGGGTCGGTGGGGCGGCCGAGGTAGTGGTCCATCGCGACGCGGTAGGTCCGCAGCAGGACCAGGGTGGTGGCGAGCCCGATCAGTACGGAGATCCGGATCACCGGGATGTTCCCGGCCTGGCCGACGGCGCTCCCGGCGCCGAGCAGGACGCCGGGTAGGACGAACATCGCCATCAGGTAGAGCGACCAGCGCAGGTACAGCTCGGTGCGCTGGGGTTTGCTCAGGCTGGTCCAGTGCCGATGCGGCGACCGCATTCTCACTTCTTCCGCCCCCAGTTCGACCACGATCCTGCTTGCTGCCTTCATATCAGAGGCCGTACCGGGGGCGTTCCTTCGGATTACTGCTCGATGCTCAGCGGCGCGGTTCCCAGCGGAAGTAGCGCACCGCGCCCCAGACCGCCAGGCCCAGCCAGATCGCCCCGGTGACCAGGTGCGAGCCGGCGGCGCCCCAGGAGCCGGCGAAGCCGGTCGCGGCGGCCGAGCCGTCGGTGCCGAACCAGCCGACGCGGATCAGCTGGAAGGCCGGGGTGGTCGGCAGCAGGCGGCAGATGTCGGCGAGCTGCTTGGGCATGACCTCCAGCGGGATGAACAGCCCGGAGCCGAGCTGCATCACCAGCATGATCGGCAGGGTGGTGATGCCCGCGCTCTCCACGGTCCTGGTGAAGGCGCTGGACAGCGCGGCCAGGGCGATCATGGTGGCCAGCGCCAGCAGCAGGCCGACCAGTATCAGCACCGGGTTGACCGGCACGGCCAGGTGGAGGCCGAGGCTGCCGCCGATCCCGATCAGGGCGGCCATCATCAGGCCGAGCGCGACCGAGGGGACGGCCGTGCCGAGCAGGATCTCGATGTCCCGGGCCTCGCCGGTGCGCAGCCGCTTGAGGACCAGCTCGCCGCGCCGCCCGACATACGCGGCGGTCAGGTTGTAGTACACGACGAAGGCCAGGATCATCCCGACCGAGCCGTAGACCAGCAGCGAGTCGACGTCCAGTCCGGGGTTGGACTCGGCCTGCTGGGAGAGCGCGCCCTTCAGGGTGAAGACCAGGAACAGCGGCAGCGCCAGGGCGGTGAACAGCGCCGTGCGGTTGCGCAGCAGCAGGGTGGCCTCGGCCCGGCCGAGGGCGAGCAGCCGACGGGCGGCGGTGCTCTGCGGACCGGTGGCGGCGGTGGCGACGGTGGTGGTCATCGGGCGGATCCGATCAGGCGGCGGCGGGCGGGGCGGTCGGCGGCGGGCGCCTGCGGGGGGTTCTGGTGGGCGGCCTCGGAGGCGATCGCGAGGAAGGCCTCCTCCAGCGAGGCGCTGCGGGCGTCCAGGGCGCCGAGCGCGATCCCGTGGTGCCGGGCCCAGCCGAGCAGGTCGGTGAGGGTGTCCTGGAGCGCGAGGGTCTGCACGGTGACCTTGCGGCCGTCGAGCGCGAGTTCGGCCCCGGCCAGGACGGGCAGTGCGGCGCCGGTGAACTCGGGAAGCTCGAAGCCGATCCGGGCGGGCCGGTCGGCGATCACCTCGGCGACGGTGCCCGAGGTGACGACCCGGCCGCCGTGCATGATGGCCAGCCGGTCGGCGAGCTCCTCGGCCTCCTCCAGGTAGTGGGTGGTGAGCAGCACCGTGGTGCCCTGGGCGCGCAGCTCGCGGACCAGCTGCCAGACGGCGGCGCGCGCCTCGGGGTCGAGACCGGTGCTGGGCTCGTCCAGGAAGAGCACCTCGGGGCGGCCGAGCAGGGCCATCGCGAGGTCCAGCCGGCGCTTCTCGCCGCCGGACAGCTGCTTGACCCGGACGTTCGCGCGGTGGCCGAGGCCGACCAGCTCCAGCGCCTCCGCCACCGGGCGGGCGCCGCTGGTCATCCCGGCCCAGACGCGGCCGGTCTCGGCGGCGGTGAGCTCGCCGGGGAAGCCGCCCTCCTGGAGCATGATGCCGATCCGCGGGCGGACGGCGGCGCGCTCCTTGTGGGGGTCCAGGCCGAGCACCCGGACGGTGCCGCCGGTGGGCGCGGCCAGGCCCTCGATGACCTCCATGGTGGAGGTCTTGCCGGCCCCGTTGGTGCCGAGCAGGGCGAACAGCTCGCCGCGGCGGACGGTCAGGTCGACGCCGCGCACGGCGTGGTACCCGTTGGTGCCGCCGCCGTAGTGGCGGTGCAGGTCGGTGACCTCGATCACGTCTTCGCTGGGGCGGGGGGCCCGGCTCGTCTCCATGCCCCAAGCCTTCCGCCGACCGGGCCGCGCGGGCAGTGCGGGCCGTCATGACATCGCGGTGGGGATCCACGGGTCGGCGATGACAAATGTCATGGCCGATATCGCCGGCGCCCGGGGCACCGCCGTGCCAGGAGTGCGGGGAGGAATGCCGAAGGGCCCCCTCGCACGAGGGGGCCCTTCGGATCGGAGCGGACGACGAGATTCGAACTCGCGACCCTCACCTTGGCAAGGTGATGCTCTACCAACTGAGCCACGTCCGCAGGTCAAACTATTGAGTTGTGCTGTGCTCGCGCACTGCGAGCGGACGACGAGATTCGAACTCGCGACCCTCACCTTGGCAAGGTGATGCTCTACCAACTGAGCCACGTCCGCATGGTGCCTGGTGGGGCACCCGCCGCCTCTTCGGATCTCTCCGTTGCGGCGACGAGGAATACTCTACAGCATCGTTCGGGGTGGTCGCCCCACCCTTTCGGTCAGGGCGGGCGGGGCGACCGGGGAGCGGACTCCCGCGAGGCTCAGTTCGCCTCGGCGAACGCCTCGTACACGTGCTTGGGGATGCGGCCACGGGCCGGCAGTTCCATCCCGCGGGACAGGGCCCAGGCGCGGACGGCGGCCGGGTCCGGGGTGAGGGCGGTGCGGCGGAAGGACTTTCCGGTGCGGCTCTGGCGGCGGCCGGCGGCGACGAACGGAGCGAGGGCCTCCCGCAGCTTTTCCGCGTTGTCCACGGACAGGTCGATCTCGTACGACTTTCCGTCGACGCCGAAGTGGACGGTTTCCGCGGCGGAGCCGCCGTCCAGGTCGTCGGAGAGCGTGACAACTACACGCTGTGCCATGGGTGTCAATCCTCTCGGGCAATTCGGCCGCCGGTCCGAGGGGGTACCGGGGCCTGATGTGCACCAACTCGCGCAAGCGCGTACGGGCGCGCCGGGTGGCTCGCCTGATACGCAGCACTTGCCGCGACAGGTGGCCCTATTCTGCACCCGAAGGGGGCAGAAATCGAAGAGTCCGGCATTCTTTTCCGGATATTCACGTCTCTTCGCGGGACTCCTGGATACCGATGTGCGGGACGGGCGGTTCTGTCCCCAAGTGCCGTATTCGGGTGTTCTCCGGACGGGGCCGTTCCGAGTGCCGAATCCACGGAAACCGGTCGGCCCGGGCGGCGGGTGAGGGGTCCGGATCCCTTGTGGCGTAAGGGTCTCGGGTCTACGCGCGTCGCTATCCCCGGCCAGCAATCCTGCCCGAAACCACCGGTAGTCTGGAGTTCCCCCGCCTCACCGAAGACACCACCGGGAGTGCCAGTGGCACGCGTCGTAGTCGACGTCATGCTCAAGCCGGAGATCCTCGACCCCCAGGGACAGGCGGTGCAGCGTGCACTGCCCCGCCTCGGATTCACCGGGATCGCCGACGTCCGCCAGGGCAAGCGTTTCGAGCTGGATGTGGAGGGCCCGGTCGACGACGCGGCGCTCGCCCGTATCCGCGAAGCCGCCGAGACCTTTCTCGCCAACACCGTGATCGAGGACTTCACCGTCCGGGTCGAGGAGGAGGGCAAGTGACCACCCGCGTCGGCGTCGTCACTTTCCCCGGCTCCCTCGACGACCGCGACGCCCAGCGGGCGGTCCGCCTCGCCGGCGCCGAGCCGGTCGCGCTGTGGCACCGTGACAAGGATCTCCACCAGGTCGACGCCGTCGTCCTGCCCGGCGGATTCAGTTACGGCGACTATCTGCGCTGCGGTGCGATCTCCCGCTTCTCGCCGGTGATGGAGACCGTCATCGAGCAGGCGAAGCTCGGAATGCCGGTGCTCGGTATCTGCAACGGCTTCCAGGTGCTCTGCGAATCGCACCTGCTGCCCGGGGCGCTCACCCGGAACGACTCGCTGCACTTCATCTGCCGCGACCAGAAGCTGAGCATCGAGAACGCCGGCACCGCCTGGACCCGGGATTACTCGGTCGGCCAGGAAATCGTCGTCCCGCTGAAGAACGGCGAGGGCCGCTTCGTCGCCGAGGAGCGGGTGCTGGACGAACTGGAGGCGGAGGGCCGGGTCGTCGCCCGTTACCTGGACGTCAACCCGAACGGTTCGTACCGCGACATCGCCGGCATCACCAACGCCGCCGGCAATGTCGTCGGCCTGATGCCGCACCCGGAGCACGCCGTGGAGCCGCTCACCGGCCCGACCACCGAGGGCCTGGGCTTCTTCACTTCCGTCCTGAAGCAGCTGGTGAACGCCTGATGAGCCTCGACACCGTCAAGAACGCCGAGCAGACCCCGGACGCCGCCCAGCCCTGGGCCGAGCTCGGCCTCAAGGAGGACGAGTACGCGCGCATCCGGGAGATCCTCGGCCGCCGCCCGACCGGCGCCGAACTCGCCATGTACTCGGTCATGTGGTCGGAGCACTGTTCGTACAAGAGCAGCAAGGTCCACCTGAAGCAGTTCGGCGAGAAGAAGCCGGATTCGGACGCGATGCTCGTCGGCATCGGCGAGAACGCCGGCGTCGTCGACGTCGGCCAGGGGTACGCGGTCACCTTCAAGGTCGAGTCGCACAACCACCCGTCGTACATCGAGCCCTACCAGGGCGCGGCCACCGGCATCGGCGGCATCGTGCGCGACATCCTGGCGATGGGCGCTCGCCCGGTCGCCGTGATGGACCCGCTGCGCTTCGGTGCGGCCGACCACCCGGACACCCGGCGCGTGCTGCCCGGGATCGTCGCGGGCATCGGCGGCTACGGCAACTGCCTGGGCCTGCCGAACATCGGCGGCGAGGTCGTCTTCGACTCCTGCTACCAGGGCAACCCGCTGGTCAACGCGCTGTGCGTGGGCGTCATGAAGCACGAGGACATCCACCTCGCGCAGGCCTCCGGCGCCGGCAACAAGGTCATCCTGTACGGCGCCCGCACCGGCGGCGACGGCATCGGCGGCGTCTCGGTGCTCGCCTCCGAGACCTTCGACGACAGCAAGCCGGCCAAGCGCCCGGCCGTCCAGGTCGGCGACCCGTTCCAGGAGAAGCTCCTGATCGAGTGCACCCTGGAGATCTTCCGGGAGAAGCTCGTCAAGGGCATCCAGGACCTCGGTGGCGCCGGTCTGTCCTGCGCCACCAGCGAGCTGGCCTCGGCCGGCTCCGGCGGCATGCGGATCGAGCTCGACACCGTGCACCTGCGCGACCACACGCTCTCGCCGGAGGAGATCCTCATGAGCGAGTCGCAGGAGCGCATGTGCGCGATCGTGGAGCCCGACAAGGTCGACCGCTTCCTGGAGATCTGCGAGAAGTGGGACGTCATCGCCAACGTCATCGGTGAGGTGACCGACGGCGAGCGCCTGGAGATCTTCTGGCACGGCGAGCTCGTGGTGGACGTCCCGCCGCGCACCGTCGCCCACGAGGGCCCGACCTACGAGCGCCCGTACGCCCGCCCGAGCTGGCAGGACGCGCTGCAGGCCGACGCCCCGACCGCCGAGCGGCTGGCCCGCCCGACCACCGGCGAGGGCCTCAAGGCCGACCTGCTGAAGGTCGCGAGCCACCCGAACCAGGCCTCCAAGTCCTGGATCACCGACCAGTACGACCGCTACGTGCTCGGCAACACCGTGCTCTCGCACGGCGAGGACTCGGGCATGATCCGGATCGACGACGAGACCAACCTCGGCGTCTCGGTCGCCACCGACGGCAACGGCCGCTTCGCCAAGCTGGACCCGTACACCGGCGCCCAGCTGGCCCTGGCCGAGGCGTACCGCAACGTCGCGGCCGGCGGTGCCAAGCCGCTCGCCGTCTCCGACTGCCTCAACTTCGGCTCCCCCGAGGACCCGGACGTGATGTGGCAGTTCGCCGAGGCCACCCGCGGCCTGGCCGACGCCTGCCTGGTGCTCGGCACCCCGGTCACCGGCGGAAACGTCTCGCTGTACAACCAGACCGGCGAGGTCGCCATCCACCCGACCCCGGTGGTCGCGGTGCTCGGCGTCATCGACGACGTCACCCGGCGCACCCCGCTGGCCTTCGCCGAGGAGGGGCAGCTGCTCTACCTGCTCGGCGACACGGCGGACGAGCTCGGCGGCTCGGCCTGGACGCTGGCCGTCCACGACCACCTCGGCGGCCTGCCGCCGGCGGTGGACCTGGAGCGCGAGCGGCTGCTCGGCGAGATCCTGATCGCCGCCTCGCGCGACGGCATGATCGACGCCGCGCACGACCTGTCCGACGGCGGTCTCGGTCAGGCGCTGGTGGAGAGCTGCCTCAAGGGCGGCCACGGTGCGCGGATCGTTCTGCCCGAGGGCCAGGACCCGTTCGTCCTGCTGTTCTCGGAGTCGGCCGGCCGCGCCGTCGTGGCGGTGCCGCGCAGCGAGGAGCTCCGGTTCAACGACATGTGCACCGCGCGCGGCCTGCCGGCCACCCGGATCGGTGTCGTGGACGGCGAAAGCCTGGACGTCCAGGGCCAGTTCAGCGTCTCGCTGGCCGAGCTGAAGGACGCCCGCACCGGTGTCATCGAGGCCCTGCTGGCCTGACGCACGGTCGACGAGGGGCGGGTGGTTCTCTGGTGAACCACCCGCCCCTCGGCGTATGTTGACGCCCATGCCTGCCAAGTCCCGTACGTATCAGCCGCAGAAGGTGAGCGCCGCGTTGACGGCGCAGAGCGAGGCGGTGCGCGTGGTCGTGCACCAGCTGACGGAGTCCGATCTGGAACGGCCGACCCGGCTCGGCTCCTGGAGGGTGCGGGAGCTGGTGACCCACCTGAGCCTGGCGCTGAGCCAGCTGTCCGCCGTGCTGGACCTGCCGGAGGTGGACGGGCCGGTGCTCCCGCTGGCCGACTACGCGACGCTGGCCGGAACGATGGCCGGCTTCGTCGACGCCGCGACCACGGAGCACACGGCGGCCGGGTTCGCCGGCCCGCCCAAGGAGGTGGTCGCCGAGTTCGACCGGTCGCTCGACGCCGTGCTGGCCGTGCTCGACAGCCGGGCCGCGGCGGAACCGGAGCGGCGGGTGACCTTCCTGAGCGGCCATCCGATGCTCCTGAGCGACTACCTGGTGACCCGGCTGATCGAGGCCGTGGTGCACGCCGACGACCTGGCCGACGCGCTCGGCCTGGACGCCTTCCCGCACGACCGCGAGGCCCTCGCCACCGTCTCCCGGATGCTGGCCGACGCCCTCGCCGGGCAGGTGCCCGGCGGCGCCGTCGAGCTGCGCGTCCCGCCGTTCGCGGTCGTCCAGGCGGTGCCGGGGCCGAAGCACACCCGGGGCACCCCGCCCAACGTGGTGGAGACCGATCCGCTGACCTGGATCCGGCTGGCCACCGGCCGGGCCGACTGGGCGGCGGCGGTGGAGGCGGCCGAGGTGTCCGCCTCGGGGGAGCGCAGCGACCTGCGGGAGTACCTGCCGGTGCTCTGTTAGGGCGGCTGCCCAGGACCCGCCCCCGCCGCCGCGGTTCTACGGGACGGACGGCCCGCCCACGTACGTGCCCTGTGCCGAGTACGGCCAGGCGTTGGGCGTGCAGCCCTTGAGGCCGTAGATCTGCTGCATCATCGCGGGGGCGGGCTTGCCCTCGCCCGGGCAGCCCTCGTGCCCGTGGCCGATCCGGTGGCCCACCTCGTGGTTGACGATCAGCGCCCGGTACTCCTCCAGCGGTCCGCTGAACTGCGGTGAACCGGTGTTCCAGCGCTTGGAGTTGACGAGCACCTGGTTGCCGACGTTGCAGTTGACCTCGCCGTGGGTGTCCAGCCCGGAGGCGCCGCAGATCCGGTCCACGGTGGCCGGCGAGGCGATCTTCACGGCGAAGTCGTACGGGCCGTCGGCGACCAGCTGGAAGCCGTTCTTGCGGTCGTTGGTCCAGCCTCGTCTGTCGCCGAGGATGGCGTGGATCTGCGTGGCGGCGGTCGGGGCGTCGATGCCGATGCCGTCCTCGACCTCGATCCGGTAGCGGCGTACGTTGCCGCGTCCGACCGGCTTGGCGGTGGCCGGGGCGACGGTGAAGGTGCCCGCGCCCTTGGTGGGGCCGGGGTCCGGCGCGGCGGGGGCGGGCGGCGGGGTGTCGGCCGGGGCGGGAGCCGGGGGCGGCGCCTGCTCCGCCGTCGGTGCCGCCGTGGTGGCCTGCTCGCCCGGCGGGGCGACCCTCGCCTGGGCGGTCGGGGCGGCGGCCGGGGTTCCCGCTGGGCGGTACAGCATGATCGCCGCGGCCCCCAGTACCACGGCGGAGAGCACGAGTGCCGTGAGCATGCCAGGACCGGGTCCGCGTCGCGGCCTGCGGCGTCGGCGACCGCCCTTCCGGGGCGGTGCGGTGCGCCGGCCGACGGATCGGGCTGCGGACATGATCTTCACAGTGGCAGGCGAACGGGTGAATGTCCACACGCCTCGTATGTGACTTCGGCGTCGCGGGACGGGCGCCCGCCGGGGACGGCGGTTGACCCCTGCGTCTCGGGTGGCAGACTTCAGGGCATGGCGATTCACAGGAACCTTCTCGATGGTCCCGAACCCACTCTCCTCCCGGAGGAGGAGCGGCCCTACCGGATGCTGGCGGAGGAGTCGGCCTCCCCCACCCAGGTGGCGGCCGAGTTCCCGGTCTTCTGCCTGGCCTGGGCCATGCTCGCCGACGACGCCTACGCGGCCGGCCGGTACGTCGAGTCGTACGCCTACGCCCGTACCGGCTACCACCGCGGGCTGGACGCGCTGCGGCGCAACGGATGGAAGGGCCACGGCCCGGTGCCGTGGGAGCACCGCGGCAACCGCGGCTTCCTGCGCTGCCTGGCGGCGCTCGCCCGGGCGGCCGGCGCGATCAAGGAGACCGAGGAGGAGACCCGCTGCTGGCAGTTCCTGAAGGACAGCAGCGCGGAGGCGTACGCGGAGCTCAAGCAGTAGACACCCCCGGACAGACGGGTGCCCCCGGCGGTCTCCGCCGGGGGCACCCGTCCGTCACGTCACGCCCGGGGCGCGGGGCTCACGCGGCCCGTGGGCCCCGCGTCGGGCGCGGGACTCACTTCAGGCGCTTGCCCGCCGAACGCAGCTGCTCGGCGGCCTCGACCACGCGGGCGGCCATGCCGGCCTCGGCCAGCTTGCCCCAGGTGCGCGGGTCGTAGGTGTTCTTCTTGCCGACCTCGCCGTCGACCTTCAGCACGCCGTCGTAGTTGGCGAACATGTGGCCGGCCACCGGGCGGGTGAAGGCGTACTGGGTGTCGGTGTCCAGGTTCATCTTCACGACGCCGTTCTCCAGCGCGGTGGCGATCTCCTCGGCGCTGGAGCCCGAGCCGCCGTGGAAGACGAAGTCGAACGGGTCGGTCCTGCCGTACTGCTTGCCGATCGCGTCCTGGAGCTCGCGCAGGAGCTCCGGCTTCAGCACGACGTTGCCCGGCTTGTACACGCCGTGCACGTTGCCGAAGGAGGCGGCCAGCAGGTAGCGGCCCTTCTCGCCCAGGCCCAGCGCCTCGGCGGTGCGCACGGCGTCGTTGACGGTGGTGTACAGCTCGTCGTTGATCTCGTGGGTGACGCCGTCCTCCTCGCCGCCGGTCGGGGTGATCTCGACCTCAAGGATGATCTTGGCGGCGGCGGCCTGGGCCAGCAGCTCCTGGGCGATGCCCAGGTTGTCGGAGAGGGTCTCGGCCGAGCCGTCCCACATGTGCGACTGGAACAGCGGGTTCTCGCCCCGGGCCACGCGCTCGGCGGAGACCGCCAGCAGCGGGCGGACGTAGCCGTCCAGCTTGTCCTTCGGGCAGTGGTCGGTGTGCAGCGCGACGGTGACGTCGTACTTGGCGGCGACGATGTGGGCGAACTCGGCGAGCGCGACGGCGCCGGTCACCATGTCCTTGTTGTGCTGGCCGCCCAGGAACTCCGCGCCACCGGTCGAGATCTGGATGATGCCGTCGCTCTCGGCCTCGGCGAAACCACGCAGTGCGGCGTGCAGCGTCTGCGAAGACGTGACGTTGATGGCCGGGTAGGCGAACTTGCCCGCCTTGGCCCGGTCCAGCATCTCGTTGTAGACCTCGGGAGTTGCGATGGGCATGCGATCCGCTCCTGTCGGGTTGCGGCGTACGGACGGTGCTGTCCGACGCTGTGTACGCCTTCGTGACGACTCCGTGCCGGCCCGCCGACGCGCGGCGTTGCGGTGTGGCTCTCCGGCACGTTCGCGGCGACCTGCGCGGTACGGCCATGAGGGTGGTGTGCCACCGCGGACCGGACGCCTGTGCCATCTTCCCAGACTCGTGCCCGCGGGTCAGCAGGAGCCCGCCATGCGGAACGTCGCACGGCACGGGCGCACGGCGGCCGCGGGCGGCTCCGGCGGGCGGCCGGGGGGCGTCCCCCGCCGGGCGCCGTCGGCACGGTGCGCCCGGGTCGTGGGCACGGTGCGCCCGCGTGGTCGGCACGGTGCGCCCGCTATCCTGCGCCCGTGGACTACAACCAGCTGGCCGTCAACCTGCTTGACGCCAAATCCCTGATCTCGTCCCTCGGCGCCATCGGGCTGATCGCGATCATCTTCGCGGAGACCGGCCTGCTGGTCGGCTTCTTCTTCCCGGGCGACTCGCTGCTGATCCTCGCGGGTGTCGCCGCCTCGAACGCGGCCTCCTCGGTGCTCGGTGACGGTGCCAAGCTGCCGATCGCCGTCCTGCTGATCGGCTGCCCGATCGCGGCGATCGCCGGCGCCCAGCTCGGGCACCTGATCGGCGCCAAGGTCGGGCCGAAGATGTTCGACAAGCCCGATTCGAAGATCTTCCGACGCGACTACGTGGTGAAGGCGGAGGAGTACTTCAACAAGTTCGGCTCCGGCAAGGCCGTGGTGCTGGCCCGCTTCATGCCGATCATCCGCACCTTCCTGAACCCGGTCGCCGGCACCCTGGAGATGCCCGCCCGGACCTTCTTCCTCTGGAACGTGATCGGCGGCGTGCTGTGGACCGAGTCCATGCTGCTGATCGGCTACTTCTTCGGCGACGCGCTCGCCCCGGTGATCGACAAGTACCTGATCCCGGCGGTGCTGCTGATCGTCCTGCTGTCGATCTCGCCGATCCTGGTCGAGATCATGCGCGAGCGGAAGAAGAAGCGGGCCGGCATCGGCGCCGAGGTCGACGAGGAGAGCCAGGTCCAGGCCGGCGGCGGCCGGCACCGGCGGGGCTGAGCTCCCGGCGCTCCGGACACGGCGAGGGCCGGTGCTGTTTCACGTGAAACAGCACCGGCCCTCAGTCGTTCGTCGTACCGGACGGGATCAGAGACCCAGGTCGTCCAGGGTGTAGGCGGTCACGTACTCCAGGCCCTGGGCCTCCACGGCGGCCGCGCCGCCGCGCTCCACGATCACCGCGACGCCGACCACCTCGGCGCCCGCCTCGCGCAGCGCCTCCACGGCGGTCAGCACCGAGCCGCCGGTGGTGGAGGTGTCCTCGACGGCCAGCACCCGGCGGCCCTTGACCTCCGGGCCCTCGATCCGGCGCTGGAGGCCGTGCGCCTTGCCCGTCTTGCGGACCACGAAGGCGTCCAGCTGCTGCCCGCGCGCGGCGGCGGCGTGCAGCATCGAGGCGGCCACCGGGTCGGCACCCAGGGTCAGGCCGCCGACGGCGTCGTAGTCCAGGTGCGAGGTCGCGTCCAGCATCACCCGGCCGACCAGCGGGGCGGCCACGCCGTCCAGCGTGATCCGGCGCAGGTCGACGTAGTAGTCGGCCTCCTTGCCGGAGGAGAGGGTGACCTTGCCGTGCACGACGGCCTTGTCCTTGATCTGTGCCAGCAGGGCGTCGCGGTCGTTGCTCATGAGCGTTCAGTCTAGGCCCTGACGGTTCCCGCGGCGCTCCGGGCTCAGCGTCGGCGCAGCGCCCTGACCAGCACCACGGCACCACCCAGCAGGGCCACCGAGCCGCCGATCACCCACGGCACCGCGCTGCGGCCGCCGGTGCCCGGCACCACGATCCCGCCGGCCTCGCCGCCCCAGCGGGACGCCGCCCGGGCCCGCGCGCTGCGGGCGGGCAGCGCCGGGGCGTACGGGCCGCGCGGCGGGGCGTGGTCCACCTCCTCGGCGGACCGGCCGACGATGCTGCGGCGCACCGGGCCGCTGAGCACCGGCTCCTCCTCGTACGCGAAGAGCGGCTCGGCGGGGAGCTCCTCGGCGACGCCGTCCTGCTCGGCGGAGCCGTCCGGGGCCCCGTCCTCGACGTCGTCCTCCTCGTCCTCGTCGTCGGCGGCGGAGCCGGTGGGCAGGCCGAAGCGCTCGGCATCGGCGTCGGAGAAGGCGATCAGGTCGGAGAGGTCGTCCTCCAGGTCGTCGCCGGGCTGGTCCTGGCGGTCCTCGATGAAGACCACACCGGCGTCGGCCCCGGCGTTCCCGGACCCGTCCTGCCCGGCGTCCTCCTCCTGGTCCTGGTCCTGGTCCTGCGGCTGCTCACCCTCCGGGGCGACCAGCGCGGCGGCGAACCGGTCCAGCAGACGGCGGCCGGTGGCGTCGAGGGTCTCCTCGTCGAACTCGGTCAGCCGGCCGGTGGCGCTCAGGTCGCCGGTGAAGCGGATCACCGCGGTGCCGTCCTCGGCGCCGTCCGCGACGCTGACCCGGACGGTGGCGGTCACCTCACCGGTGCCCCGGGCCTCCTCGCCCTCGGCGAACACGGTCAGCACGCCCTCCCGGCCCCCGATCAGCGACAGCACGCCCTTGTACGTGATCGTGGAGCCGCCGATCCGCAGCTTCAGCCGGCCGCCGATCTCCTCGGCCGCACCGGCGCCGACCGCGGCCGGCTCGGTGCTCAGCCCCGGCACACTCCGCGCCAGCAGCGCCGGATCCTGCAAGGCCTGCCGGACCGGCTCGGCGGACAACGGGACGAGAACCTCATGCTCCATGTCACGGAGCCTACCGACTGGGCCGCGCCCGGTCCCTACCCACCACCACCGGATTTTCCCCGCCCCACCTGTTCCCTTGGCCGTCGCACCATCGCCGCGGCCGCCCGCACGGGCACCCCGCCCCGGCCCGCCACGGGCGCGGGGCGGGGCTTCCGAGAAGACGGTTCCCCGGGGTTGGCCTCGGCGGGGGCCGGGCGGCCTCAGCGGGGACCGAGGAGGGTGAGGGCCGCCGGGGGGTGGGCCGGGCGGAGGGCGGTGAGGCGGGCGGTGGTGGCGTGGAGGGTGTCGGGGGTGAGGGCGCGGGGCGACGGGGCGTCGGGGGCGAGGGTGAGCGGGGGCCGGGTGGCGGCGGCGAGGAGGAAGTTCTGGGGGTCGTCCGGCGGGCCGGGGCGGCAGGCGGCGGTGGCGCTGCCCGGGACGGCGTACGGGGCGGTCTGCAGGCCCGTCGTCCGCAGACCGGACTCGATCTGCCAGAGGCCGTCCAGGTCGTTCCCGGCGCGGACGGCGATCCGGCCGCCGGGGGAGAGCAGCCGTGCGGCGAGGCCGTAGAACTCCTGGGAGTGGAACTTGACCGGCCCGCCGTCGGCCGGTGCCGGGAGGTCGGCGAGCACCACGTCGTACGGTCCGTCCCCGCCGGGGGCGCCGGCGCCGCGCAGCCAGGCCAGCGGGTCGGCCGCGGTGGTGCGGACCCGGGGGTCGTCCAGCGAGCGGCCGCCGAGGGCGGCGAGCCCGGGGTCGGTGCGGGCGAGCCGGGGCAGGGCGGGGTCGGCGTCGACCAGCCGGACGGTGCGCACGCCCCGGTGCCGCAGCACCTCCCGCAGGGCGAGCCCGTCGCCGCCGCCGAGCAGCAGGACGCGGGCGTCCGGGCCGGCCGCCATGGCGGGGTGGACCAGGCCCTCGCTGCTCCGGTACTCGTCCGGTCCGCAGACCGCGAGCCGGCCGTCCAGGTAGAGCCGCAGGGGGCCCTCGGCGGGGCCGGTGAGCACGATCTCCTGGGACCGGCTGCGGGTGGCGTAGCGGACCTGGTCGCCGTACAGGGCGTGCCGGGCGGCGCGCTCGACGGCGTCGGAGCCGGCCGCGGCCGTCGCGAGCAGGGCGAGGACCAGCAGACAGCCGCCCCAGAGCAGCCGTCGGATCCGGGGGGCGGGTTCCTCGCGGAACAGCCAGAGCACCACGGCCGCCCCGGCGACGGCGTTGACGGCGCCGGTGAGCAGGGCGCCGTCGCCCGGTCCGAGGGCGGGCAGGATCAGGAACGGGAAGGCGAGGCCGCCGATCAGCGCGCCCACGTAGTCGGCGGCGAACAGGTCGGCGACGGCGCGTCCGGCGTCCTCGCGCCGGATCCGTTGGATGAGGGTCATCAGCAGGGGGATCTCGGCGCCGATCAGGACGCCGATCAGGCAGGTGAGGCCGACCATGGCGGCCTGGTAGCGGCCGATCCAGGCCCAGCAGGAGTAGAGCGCGAGGACGGAGAGTCCGCCGGTGAGCGCGAGCGCGCACTCGACGAGGGCGAAGGCGGTGGCGGGCCGGCTGGTGAACCGTTTGGCGAGCAGTGAGCCGAGGCCCATCGCGAACACCATGACGGAGAGCACGACGGAGGTTTGGGTGACCGTGTCCCCGAGCAGGTAGTCGCCGAGCGCCACGAGTTCGAGCTCGTAGACGAGTCCGCAGGCCGCGCAGACGAACGCGGCCAGCAGGACGGTCAGGCGGGCGAGCCGGGGGCTGGAGCGCAGCCGGGACCGACGGCGGGCGGGCGGGAGTGGGGCGAGGCCTCGCCCGGGCCGGGGTGGGGCGCCGTCGTCGAGGTCCACGCGCGGGCGTGCGGGCGGACCGGTCGGATGGTTGATCACGAACAAACGCTAGGGGACGTGCGGGACGGATGGATGCGCCCATCCGACGGACAGTGGGCGACATCGGATTGACGAACCGTTCCTGCGTACGATTCGTAGGCCTGGGCCGGGCGGCCTACGGCCGGATCGGTGTTCCGGTCCGGACTTCCGGCGGTCATGCCCCGGCCACCCCGGTCACCACCAGCGAGGAGCGGGTGCACACCAGCTGCCCCTCCTGCGGGTAGGCGTGCCAGGTGCGCCAGAGCAGCCGGTCCGCGCCGCCCTGGGTGACCAGCGCGGTGAAGGCGCTCGGGTCGCCCGGGAAGACCCCGGCGAGGCCCCGCGGGTGCCCCTCGACGAGGGCCAGCAGCTCCTGGGCGCGGGCCGCGAAGTCGTGCGGCGGCAGCGCCTCGATCCGGGCAGCGAACTCGTACTCCCAGCCGCCGACCTGCTTGGCCACCCGGGCCGGCAGCGGGGTGCGGCGGCCGGGCAGGCAGGCGACGGTCTCCAGGCACTGGCCGGGGCCCGCGTCGATCACCACCTGGTGGGAGGCGCCCAGCAGGCGCAGCTGGAGGGTGCCGGGCGTGCCCGGGTGGCCGCCCCCGTCGAGTCTCAGGTCGCGGACGGCGAGAGCGGGCAGCGGGTCGCCGCCGAGGCACCAGGCGAGGTCACCCGCCCGGGTGTCCGTGTAGGAGGTCTGCAGTGTGGTGAGCATGCTCGGCTCCGCGTTTCAGCTCCGTGCGCGCCCGCCGAGCAGCAGCGAGTAGGCCTAGGCGATGGCGAGGCTGTTCGTGGCTGTGCGGCCCTGGGCGCGGCCGACCGTGGAAGGAAGGATTCCGGCTGGAGATTCAGCAGCAGAGAAGCACGAATACGCCGGGTCCGCCGGTGATTTACCCAACTTTGTCAAGCATTCACCGTTTCGAGCACACCTGCTTCCCGGCTCTGATCGAGCCCGTGTACGAGTCTGCACAGCGCGCGCCCCTGTCACCGGATCGTGCGCCGTGCGCGCCGGGTGTGCGCTGCCCGGGCGCATCACACACCGCCGCCCTCCAGGCGCGGGGCGTGGAGGGCGGCGGGGGAGTGCCCGGATGCTCGGAAGGATTGCCGCAATGGTGGCAAACAAGCAAGCTGATCAAGGAAGTTGATGAGCCATCAGTACTGATGTCGGATCACGGACATCCCTGTTCGAAGGGCGTGAAAGGGGGCGTGCGGTCCCTCACAGGCGCCGCAGGCGGGTGACGGCCTCCTGGAGGACCTCGTCCTTTTTGCAGAAAGTGAAGCGGACCAGGCTACGGCCGGCCTCCACGTCGTCGTAGAACACCGCGTTCGGGATGGCGACGACGCCGCAACGGCCGGGCAGGGAACGGCAGAAGTCGATGCCGTCCTTCTCGCCGAGCGGCGTGATGTCGGTGGTGACGAAGTAGGTGCCCTCGGGGGTGAAGGCCCGGAAGCCGGCCGCGGTGAGGCCGCCGAGCAGCAGGTCGCGCTTGCCCAGCAGGTCGGCGCGGAGGGTGTCGAAGTACGTGTCGGGCAACCGCAGGGCCTCGGCGACGGCGTACTGGAAGGGGCCGGCGCTGACGTAGGTGAGGTACTGCTTCGCGGTGCGCACGGCCGCGACCAGGTCCGGGCTCGCGGTGACCCAGCCGACCTTCCAGCCGGTGAAGGAGAAGGTCTTGCCGGCGGAGGAGATGGTGACGGTGCGTTCGCGCATGCCGGGCAGGGCCGCGAGGGGGTGGTGGACGGCGCCGAAGACCAGGTGCTCGTAGACCTCGTCGGTGACGACCAGCAGGTCGTGCTCGACGGCGAGCGCGGCGACGGCGGCGAGCTCCTCGGCGGTGAGGACGGTGCCGGTGGGGTTGTGCGGGGTGTTGATCAGCAGCAGCCGGGTGCGCGGGGTGATCAGGGCGCGCAGCTCGTCCAGGTCGGGACGGAAGGCCGGGGCGCGCAGGGTGAGCGGCACCCGGGTGGCGCCGGCCATCGCGATGCAGGCGGCGTAGGAGTCGTAGAAGGGTTCGAGGGCGATCACCTCGTCGCCGGGCTCCAGCAGGGCCAGCAGGGTGGCGGCGATGGCCTCGGTGGCGCCGGCGGTGACCAGCACCTCGGTGTCCGGGTCGTACGCGAGGCCGTGGAAGCGCTGCTGGTGCTCGGCGATCGCGGTGCGCAGCTCGGGGACGCCGGGGCCGGGCGGGTACTGGTTGCCCCGGCCCTCGCGCAGGGCCCGTACGGCCGCCTCGCGGACCTCCTCGGGCCCGTCGGTGTCGGGGAATCCCTGGCCGAGGTTGATCGATCCGGTGGCCGTGGCCAGGGCCGACATCTCGGCGAAGATCGTCGTGCCCATCCCGGTCAGTCGGCGGTTCAGCAGCGGCCTGGTACCCATCGGTGGCTCCTCACGGCTCGTCGTCAGGGCCATCCTGGGTCAGCCGGGGGCCGGGGACAAGAACGGCCCACCACCGGCGCGGAGGGCGGTGGCGGGCCGGACCGGAGTACCGGGACGGGATCAGGCCTCGTCGGTGCCCTCGCCGTCCTCGCCGTCCTCGCCCTCGATCTCGTTCTGGAGGCCGAGGCGCTCGACGATCCACTGCTCGAAGCCGACCGCGGCCTGGGTCCAGTTGGCGGTGGTGGTGACGAAGTAGTCCAGGTTGACGCCGGTGCCGACGATCATCTGGGCCTCGCCGATCAGGCGGACCACGCCGTCCTCGTGGGTGTGGGTGTAGACCTTGGGCCAGAGGGTCTCGCGGTTCCACTCGTCGATCAGGTCGAGGATCTCGCCCTTCTTCTCCAGCGGGTAGGCGCGGTCGTAGAAGGCGCGCACCGCGAAGAGCTCCTTCTGCTCGCCGCGGAACATGTAGTAGACGCGGAAGCCCTCCCAGGGGGCGGTGAGGTCGCCCTCCTCGTCCACGACGTGCTTGAGCTGCATCTGGTCCAGCAGCTGGGTGACCAGGGCCTGGTCCGGGACGATGATCGGCGGCGGGCCGGCCGGCCGCCCGCCCTGGCCGCCGGGCTGGCCGCCCTGGGGAACGCCGAAGGACGGGATGGACGACGGGTCGATGCTCATGGGGGTCCTCTTCCTCAGTGCACGTGGTGGCCGGCAATGAGAGGCCGCCCTTTTCACCTCCCATCCTGCCTCATCCGGGGCTCCGCTCACAGGGGTGGCCGAGGGGCGCGTCGATCTTCGTCCGGCGCTCCTCCCGCCGTCGTCCGGCGGTTCCGGCGGCGGTGGGACGGGTGTCGGTCACCGAGGGTGTGCGGGGCTCGGGCCGGGGGTGGGAACCCCGGTGGGGTGTGGGCCCCCGGAGGGGCGCGCGTGAGCCACGTCACGCGCCCGGCGCGCTGGTTCGGCTGCCGTCCCGGCCGGATGCGGTTAGCGTGCGACGGAACTCGATTCGATCAAATCCCGGCCAGGCCGGGGGAGTTGAGCTGTCCTGAGGTGGACTGTCCGAAATTGAGGGGGGAACAGGAGTGGGTGGAGCGGCGACGGGGGACGGCGCGACGCTCGGGGCGCTGCTGCGGAGCATCCGGCTGGACCGGGGCATGACGCAGGAGCAACTGGGCGAGGCGACCGGGCTGAGCGTGCGGTCGATCCGGGACCTGGAGCGGGGGGTGTCCTGTCCGCGGGTTTCCACGCTCAGACTGCTGACCCAGGCCTGGAGCCTGCCGGACGTCCAGGTGGCCGAGCTGCACCGGCTGGCGCGCAGCCGACGGGACCGGACGCGGCGGCTGCTGCGACGGGCGGCGGCGGAGTGACGGCGGCCGCCCCCGCCGCCGGAGCGGAGGGGGCGGCCCGGGTGCCGGACGCCCGGCGGTGCTACTTCTCCAGCGGCCCCCGGCCGCGGACGGTCAGGCGGTCGCCCGCCTCGTCCCGCTCGACCAGGACGGTGTCCCCGTCGTGCACCGCGCCGGACAGGATCGCCCGGGCCAGCTGGTCGCCGATCGCGGACTGCACCAGCCGGCGCAGCGGGCGGGCGCCGTACGCCGGGTCGTAGCCGGTGAGCGCCAGCCAGTCGCGGGCGGCCGCGGAGACCTCCAGGGTGAGCCGCCGCTCCCGCAGCCGCTCGCCCAGGCGGGCCACCTGGAGGTCGACGATCCGGCTCAGCTCGCCGGTGCCCAGCGGCTCGAAGACCACGATGTCGTCCAGCCGGTTGAGGAACTCCGGCTTGAACGCGGACCGGACGGCGCCCAGCACCAGCTCCCGCTTGCGTTCCTCCGGGGTGGCCGGGTCCACCAGGTACTGGCTGCCCAGGTTGGAGGTGAGGATCAGGATGGCGTTGCGGAAGTCCACCGTGCGGCCCTGCCCGTCGGTGAGCCGCCCGTCGTCCAGCACCTGGAGCAGGACGTCGAAGACCTCCGGGTGCGCCTTCTCCACCTCGTCCAGCAGCACCACGCTGTACGGGCGGCGGCGGACGGCCTCGGTGAGCTGGCCGCCCTCCTCGTAGCCGACGTACCCGGGCGGGGCGCCGACCAGGCGGGAGACCGTGTGCTTCTCGCCGTACTCGCTCATGTCGATCCGGACCATCGCCCGCTCGTCGTCGAACAGGAAGTCGGCCAGGGCCTTGGCGAGTTCGGTCTTGCCGACACCGGTCGGGCCGAGGAACAGGAAGGAGCCGGTCGGGCGGTCCGGGTCGGCGACGCCGGAGCGGGTGCGCCGCACCGCGTCCGAGACGGCCTGCACGGCCTCCTGCTGGCCGATCAGGCGTCGGCCCAACTCCTCCTCCATGCGCAGGAGTTTGGCGCTCTCGCCCTCCAGCAGCCGGCCGGCCGGGATGCCCGTCCAGGAGGAGACCACGTCGGCCACGTCGTCCGGGCCGACCTCCTCCTTGACCATCGAGGCGGAGGTGTCCTGGCCTGCGGCGCGCTCCTGTGCCTCGGCGAGCTCCGCCTCGGCGGCCGGGATCTCGGCGTACATCAGCTTGGACGCCCGCTCGAAGTCCCCGTCGCGCTGGGCGCGTTCGAGCGCGCCCTGGAGGTCGTCCAGCCGCTCCTTGAGCTCGCCGACCCGGTTGAGGCTCTTCTTCTCCTGCTCCCAGCGCGCCGTCAGCACGCTCAACTGCTCGTTCCGGTCGGCGAGATCGCGCCGCAGCCGGGCCAGACGGTCCACCGAGGCCGGGTCCGACTCCTTCTCCAGGGCCAGTTCCTCCATCCGCAACCGGTCCACGGAGCGCTGGAGTTCGTCGATCTCGACCGGGGAGGAGTCGATCTCCATCCGCAGCCGGGAGGCCGCCTCGTCGACCAGGTCGATCGCCTTGTCGGGCAGGAAGCGGGAGGTGATGTAGCGGTTGGACAGGGTGGCCGCGGCGACCAGGGCGGCGTCCGAGATCTGCACCTTGTGGTGCGCCTCGTACCGGCCCTTGAGGCCGCGCAGGATGGCGATCGAGTCCTCCACGCTGGGCTCGCCGACCAGCACCTGCTGGAAGCGGCGCTCCAGGGCCGGGTCCTTCTCGATCCGCTCGCGGTACTCGTCCAGCGTGGTGGCGCCGACCATCCGCAGCTCGCCGCGGGCCAGCATCGGCTTGAGCATGTTGCCCGCGTCCATCGCGGAGTCGCCGCCGGCGCCCGCGCCGACCATGGTGTGCAGCTCGTCGATGAAGGTGACGACCTGGCCGTCGGAGGCCTTGATGTCGTTCAGGACGGCCTTCAGCCGCTCCTCGAACTCGCCGCGGAACTTGGCGCCCGCGACCATCGCGCTGAGGTCCAGCGCGACCAGCCGCTTGCCGCGCAGCGACTCCGGCACGTCGCCGGCCACGATGCGCTGGGCCAGGCCCTCGACCACGGCGGTCTTGCCGACGCCCGGCTCGCCGATCAGCACCGGGTTGTTCTTCGTCCGGCGGGAGAGCACCTGGACCACCCGGCGGATCTCGTGGTCGCGGCCGATCACCGGGTCGAGCTTGCCGTCCCGGGCGGCCTGGGTGAGGTCGGTGCCGTACTTCTCCAGCGCCTTGTAGGTGCCCTCCGGGTCCGGTGAGGTGACCCGGCCGCTGCCGCGGACGTCCTTGAACGCGGCGAGCAGCGCCTTCGGCGCGGCACCCTGGTGCGCCAGCAGTTCGGCCACCTGGCCGCCCTCGGCGGCCAGGCCGACCATCAGGTGCTCGGTGGAGACGTACTGGTCGTCCAGGTCGTTCGCGCGCCTGCCGGCCTCGGTGAGCACCGCGACGGTGTCCCGGGCGAGCTGGGGCGCGGCGACCGTCGAGCCCATCGCGCTGGGCAGCGCGGCCGCCTGGCGGCGGGCCTCGGCGTCGACCCGGGCGACGTCGGCCCCGACCGCCTCCAGCAGGGGCCGGGCGATGCCCTCGGGCTGCTCCAGCAGGGCGATCAGGATGTGCACCGGCCTGACGTCCGGGTTGCCGGCCGTGCCCGCCTGCCGGATCGCGGCGGACAGGGCGTCCTGCGTCTTGGTGGTGAACTTGCTGGCGTCCACTGCTGGGGGGTCCTCCCTCGTCGTCCTTCACTACTGCTGCGTACAGCATGCACTAACTTGAGTCTATTCCGCTCAACTTTCTGTTTCCCGCTTCCGTCTCAACTTCTCGGCGAACGTGTGACCGACCGCCGGGTCAGCCCCAGCAGCTCCCGGGCCGGCCCGCCCGGCCGCTGCCCGGCCGGCCAGACCGCGCGCAGCGGCCGCCGCAGGTCCAGCTCCGCCACCAGCGGCACCTCGACCAGCCGCCGGGTGGCCAGCTCCTCCGTCACCGCCAGCTCGCTCAGGCAGACCGGCCCCGCCCCGGTCATCGCCGCCGCCTTCAGCGCGGTGGACGAGGCCAGCTCCATCCGGGGCCGCGCCACGCCCCCGTACGGCCGCAGGGCCATCTCCAGCACCTCCCGGGTGCCCGAGCCGGGCTCGCGCAGCGCCAGCGGGGTGGCCGCCAGCTCGGCCCCGGTCAGCGGGGCGCGGCGGCGCGCCCACGGGTGCCCGGGCGCCACCACGACCACCAGCCGGTCGGCGGCCACCACCACGCCGGCCAGCCCGGGCGGGGTGGTGGGGCCCTCGACGAAGCCGAGATCGGCGTCCCCGTCCAGGACGTGCCCGGCGACCTCCGCCGAGTTCGCCGTCCGCAGCGTCACCGCCGTCCCCGGGCTGGCCTCGGACAGGCCCAGCAGCCAGCCGGGCATCAGGTACTCGGCGACCGTCAGACTGGCCACCACCCGCAGCTTGGCGTCCCGCCGCTCGCGCAGCGCGTCGATCCCGGCGTCCAGCGCCTGCGCCGCCTCCACCACCTGCCGGGCCCACTCGACCACCAGCCGGCCCGCCTCGGTCGGCCGGCTGCCCCGGGGCGAGCGGTCCAGCAGCGGGACGCCGACCTGCCGCTCCATGCCCTTGATCCGGGCACTGGCGGTCGGCTGGGTGACGCCCAGCTCGGCCGCCGCCCGTCCGACACTGCCCAGCCGGGCCACCGCGAGCAGCAGTTCCAGGGCGCCGAGTTCGGGGACGTGCGGGGAGAGGGCCATAGGTTCAGGCTATGCCCCCATAGAAGCCCCGGCGCTACCGGCCGCCCGGCCTTCCGGGCGACGGTGGGGACATGTCCACTTTGGCCGGTATCCGCCCCCTCGCCCGCCCCGCCGTCCGCCGCCGGCCCGACCTCGCCCAACTCGGCCCCAACTGGTACGCCGCCGTGATGGGCACCGCGATCCTGGCGAACGGCGCCGCCGTGCTGCCGGTGCGGCCGCCCGGGCTGACCGCCTTCGGCGAGGCGATGTGGGCGCTCGCGCTGGCCGCCCTGCTGGTGCTGGCCGGAGCCCGGCTGGTCCACCTGACCCGGCACCGCGAGGCGGCCCGCGCCCAGCTGCTGGACAACCCGGCCACCGCGGTCTTCTACGGCTGCCCGCCGATGGCGCTGCTGGCGGTCGGGCTGGGCACCCTACTGCTCGGCTCCCGGGTCATCGGCACCGGCCCGGCGGTCGCCCTGGACGCGGTGCTGTGGAGCCTCGGCACCCTGTACGCGCTGGCCGTGGCCGGCGGCATCCCGTACCTGATGATCACCCGGCACCGGCTCTCCGCCCTGGAGGCCAACCCGACCTGGCTGCTGCCCGTGGTCGCCCCGCTGGTCGCCTCCGCCTGCGGCCCCGCGCTCGTCCCCCACCTGCCGGCCGGGACGGCCCAGCAGGCCATGCTGTACGGCTGCTGGGCGCTGTTCGGGGTCGGCCTGCTGGCCACCCTGGTGCTGCTGCCGGTGGTGTTCACCGGGCTGCTCCACAGCAAGCTGCCCGCCCTGGCGCTCACCCCCTCGCTGTTCCTGGTGCTCGGCCCGCTCGGCCAGTCCGTCACCGCGGTCCACCAGCTCGCCGACGCCGCCCGCCCGGTGCTGCCCGCGCTGGCGCCCGCCATGGCCGACCTCGCCGAGCTGTACGGCGTGGCGGTGATCGGCGTCGCCATGCTCTGGCTGGCCGTCGCGCTCACCGCCAACCTGCGGGCCCGGCGGGCCGGGATGCCGTTCGCGATGACCTGGTGGGCGTACACCTTCCCGGTCGGCACCTGCGTCACCGGAGCCTCCGCGCTCGCCCGGCACACCGGCTTCGGGGGCTTCAGCGGCCTGGCCGTCGGCCTGTACCTGCTGCTGGCGCTCGCCTGGGTGCTCGCCGCGGGCGGCACCGCCGCCGGGCTGGCACGGGGCCGGCTGCTGGCCCGCTGAGGCGGCGCCGGACCCCCGGGCCTGCGTGAACGCGCAGCTCAGGAGCATGCGGCCGGTGCAGGAACGCGCACGGCCGGGCAACGGCGCTGCCGGGTGGTGCCGACGCCCCCGGCCCGCCCCGGTTCCACCGGAATCCACCCCGCCGTCCGGACCGTCGCGCCCGCGGCCGGATGCAGGTAGCTGCAATTGCGCGAACATGCACTCGGGCGGCACTTGTTCACCGGCCGTCACGCTGTGAGGGTGGAGACACGCCAAGTCGTCCGGGCAACCGCAGCCCGATGGTGGCGACTCGCTCTTCGATGCTGACCGCAGGTGCGACATCCCGCGCCGGTGGAATGGGGGGGAAGAGCGCCGGGCCGGGGCCCATGTGTGGTGATGGCCCCCGGACCGGACCCGTCGAGGCGTTGCTGCTCCGCCTCGACGGGAGCGCCTTGACTGGCGTACCGATGGCGGCCCCCGGACGACCCGGCGTGCGACGGCACCCGGGCCCGGGGTCCGCCGTCCCACCCGGTACCGTGACCGCCTGATCCATGATCACGCCGTACCGGCCCACCGGCACCGTGAGCCCGCCGGGCCCACCGGTGCCACGGCTCGTGCGGCGGGGAGCACGGGCAGACCAGGGGAGAGGCGTCCGGCAGGGAGAGTGCGACGTGACGGCGGAACCGGCGGTCACACCGCACCACGGGCCCGTGGGCGAGGAGCCCGACGAGGCCGCCCGGCAGCTCTACCTGGCCATCATCGCCGAGGGCGGCCGCGTCCCCACCGGCGAGGTCGCCGACGTCGACCGGGGAGCGCTCCAACAACTCATCGACATCGGCCTGTTGATGGTCAACCGGATGGACCGCTGCTACACCGCGGTCAGCCCGCGCTCGGTCAGCGACCGCCTCGGCGCCGAACTGCGCAGCGAGGCCACCCGGCTGCTGGTCCGCGCGGAGAACCTCCCGGGCGCCCTGGACGGCCTCACCCGGGCCTACGACGCGATGCCCCGCCCGACCGACCGGGCCGGCGGCGCCGTCCACGTCGAGGGGCACGTCCACATCCGCCAGCGGATCTCCCAACTGGTCTCCGACTGCCGCTCCGAGGTCCTCACCGCCCAGCCCGGCCACCGGCCCGCCGACACCCTCCAGGTCGCCCTCCTCCAGGACGTCCAACTGCTCCAGCGCGGCTGCTCGCTGCGCACCATCTACCAGCCGGTCGCGCTCGCCGACCCGCCCGCCCTCGCCTACGCCGAGGAGGTCATCCGGCACGGCTCGCTCATCCGGGTGCTCGACGAGCCCTTCCAGCGGCTGATCGTCTTCGACCGCTCCGTCGCCGTGATCTCCGCCAACGACGACAACAGCACCGCCGCCTTCATCACCGACCCGGCCACCATCACCTACCTGGTCGGCACCTTCGAACGCGACTGGGCGCGCGCCGACACCGCCGAGGCCGCCGCCCTCGGCCAGGCAACCGCCCGCACCATCCCCGACCGGGTCGGAAGGCTGCTCGCCCGCGGCCTCACCCAGCGCGCCGTCGCCACCCGGCTGGGCGTGAGCGAACGCACCGTCGCCGCCCACATCTCCCGGCTGCGCGACCGCTACGGCGCGCAGACCCTCTTCCAGCTCGGCTGGCTGATGCGAGGCGCCCGCGATGACCGATGAGCCGGGCCCGGCCGAGCGGGCCCTCTACCTCGCCGCCGTCCGGGGCGGCGGCCGGCTGCGCCCCGAGGACCTCGCCCCCGCCGACCGACCCACCCTGGCCGCCCTCGTCGCCCGCGGCCTGCTCACCCCCACCGCCACCGGCTGGACCGCCGCCAGCCCGCGCGCCCTCGGCGACCGGATCGGCCTCGAACTGCGCACCCGCGCCGTCCGCCTGCTGCGGCACGCCGAGCGGCTCCCGGGCACCCTCGGGCCGCTGTCCCGCGCCTACGACGAGGCGCGCAGCCCGGTCGGGGGGCCGCCGGCGGTCGGTTCCCGGGCCGTTGGTTCTGTGGGCTCCCCGGCCACAGGCTCCCCGGCCGTCGCCCTCGGCGGCACCGTCCTCGGCGCCGCCGAGGTCCGCGGGCGGGTCAGCGAACTCGTCTCGGAGTGCCGGGAGGAGGTCCTGGCCGCCCAGCCCGGACCGCGGCCGCTCGAAGGACTCCGGATGGCCCTCGCCCAGGACCTCTCGCTGCTCCGCCGCGGCTGCTCGCTGCGCACCCTCTACCAGCCGGTCACCCTCGCCGACGCCGCCGTGCGGAGCCAGGTCGTCCTGCGCACCGGGCAGGGCGCCCAGGTGAGGGTCCTCGCCGAGCCCTACGAGCGGCTGCTGGTCTTCGACCGCGCGGTGGCCGTCATCCCCGCCGCCGAGGACCTCAGCCGGGCCGCCTTCCTCACCGACCCCACCACCGTCGCCTACCTCGCCGCCCGGTTCGAACGCGACTGGGCCCGCGCCACCCCCGCCGGCCGCCACCTCGACCCGCCGTCCGTCACCACCGTGCGGATCGGCCGGCTGCTCGCCCGCGGCCTCACCCAACGGGCCGTCGCCACCCGGCTGGGCGTGAGCGAACGCACCGTCGCCGCCCACATCTCCCGGCTGCGCGACCGCTACGGCGCCCACACCCTCTTCCACCTCGGCTGGCGGCTGCGGGGCGAGCACCATGACTGACACGCCCGCCACCCCGTTCACCGCCGCCCGCGCCCTCCACCCCGCCGTCCTGCGCGAGGGCGGTCGGGTGCGGGCGGCCGAAGTCGGCGCGGAGGACGGGTCGGCGCTCCAACGGCTGGTGGAACTCGGGCTGCCGGTACCGCAGTTGGTGGACGGTTCGTACAGCGCGATGGATCCCCGGGCGGTCGACTGCGCGGCAGGAGCCACCGGACTCGGCTGCGCGATCCGGGTACTGGACCGTCCCTTCACCCGTTTCCTGGTCTTCGACCCCACCGTGGCCGTGATCCCGGCGGCTCCCGACAACACGGTCGTCGCTCTCGTCGAAGCCCCGCGATGCCGGCCTACCCGGTCGGGGTCTTCGAACAACAGTGGCAGCAGGCGCAGGTCGTGGATCGGGTTGCCCCGGCGGCCACTTCGATGGAGCCCGCCGCCCACGAGCAGGTCGGTCGGCTGCTCGCCCGCGGCCTCACGCAGCGGGCGAGCAGCCGACCGGACGGGGCTGAGCGAGCGCACGGTGGCCGGTCACATCGCCCGGCTGCGTGAGCTGTACGACGCGGAGGCGCTGTTCCGGTCGGGCCGGCGGATGCGGGGATCCCGGACGGGGGAGTCCGGTGGGTAGCCGCCGCTCAGCCGGTGGCGGCGCCGGTCGGCCAGTAGCCGGGGACGGCGGGCTGCTGCCGGGGGACGTTGAACTGCTCGCCGGGGGCGGTCCAGAAGCCCTCGCGCAGGGAGAGCGCCATGCCCGCCCAGTCGAGCGCGGTCTCGACCGTGTGGTTGAGGGCCTCCTGCGACCAGGTGTCGTCGAAGACCAGCGGCAGGACGGGGGCGACCTGCTCGATGGTGGCGATCAGCGGGTTGTGGGTGATGGCCTCGTCGACCAGGAGGACGATCGGCTTGCGCAGCGCCGACGCCCAGCCGAGCTCCAGGCTCACGCCGGCCGAGAGGGGGGCACCGACGTAGGCGAACACGAGGTCGGCGGACTGGAGGGCGCGGAAGTCGGAGGGGACGCGGGGCTCCGGCGCGCGGCCGGAGATGGTCCAGGCGTCGCTGTGGTGCGCGCTGTACACGGCGGCACCGCTGCGCAGGAGGGTGGTGCGGAGCGTCGTCAGCCGCGTCCGGCTGGCGAGGGTCACCACGCTGTCGGCCGGCCCGGTCAGTCGCATCAGCGGGGCGGCCAGGAACACACGTGCACGCCGACCCTCAGGGGCCTGGCTGTCGTGGTGACGCAGGTAGGGCTCGGTCATGTCGACTCCGGGGAAAGGCCGACCGGGGGAGTGAGTGTCGGCGATGCGTTGGATGTGGTCTGCTCGGTGGACTGATGCCGCTGCTGAACGGTTTAGTATTTGACGGTACATTGGCAAGGTGTGGCGCCCTGCCGAGACCATTGAGGGCGAACTGATCGTCCATCGCATCTCCGTGTCGCGTCCAGGGTTGGCCTGTGTCATCTGGATGACTGGCAGAGAGATGACGCACACCCCCGCATGCGGAAGCAGGTGACAGCCTCCCCCTGGCGTGGCACCATGTGGACCGTTATCCTGCTTGACGCTTCTAGTGGCGATTCTCCAGAAAAGTGAGGGCGTGACTGATATGCACCAATTTGTCCGCGTGGTTGTGCTTTCATTGGTTGCCGTCGCCGCCGTGCTCGGTGCCGGCTCTCTCGTGAGCGCTGCCGACTCGCACGACGCGATTGCCGTCAATGCCGCCGTGAGCGTCGCAGACGACATCTCCTGGCAGTGAGCACGGCCGGTAACTGCACGGCCGGGTAACTGCACGGCCGCGTGCCAGAGTATTAACGGACCCGCCTGAAGCCGGCTGGGCGAGTCAGTCGGAAGTCTCCTGCGCCTTTCGGCCGAGGACATATCCGAGTTGGAATAGCGAGTCGACCTTGTAGTCGTCTCGCATTTCGGCTATATGTCTGGCCAGTGTCCGCTCGCTAATTCCAAGGCGTCGCGCGATAACTCGGTGATTGGTTCCTTCGAGCATCTGGTCAATGATCGTCTGACGCAGGCGTGACACGACCTGCTGCGGCACTGTGCGGTCGCCCTCGAATTCCAGGGCCCGGCTCCAGTACTGCTCGAAGACCTCATTGGCAAGATAGTCGACGACGGCCGGGTCGTAGATGAAGGCCGCGAGGCTCATGTCATCGTCGATCGGGATCACCGCCACGCGCCGGTCCATCACTATGAGCCGCGTATAGGGCTCGTCAAGAGTGCGGTACTGGCCGCCGGCTTGGGCGAGTGTGGCGACGTAATCCCTGGTCGGCTGGTGGTATCGGGTACTGGCGTGGTAGATCGTCCGCATCTTCGTCCCACTGCGGAGCGTCTCAAGATCGTATGCGATCATTCCGGCGAGAAGATCCGGCTGCCGGGGGCCGCCAGGTTGGAGCGCCAGGGCCTCCTCGAACCCGGAACCCCTGAACTGCTCCAGCCGCTGCCGAATGAGCGCCTTCCCCCGTACATGCTCTATGGATCCTCCGGACCGCTTCGGGGTGTGGAATTCCCGGGCCAGATCCTGCAGTTCGGAGGGGAGCGATACGGCGCGTGACAGGAGTTCCAGTGCCTGACGTTGCCACGAATGGCTGAGGCTTGTCGAGAGCTGCGCGGGGTCGGCGGCCACGAAAACATTCGGATCATCACTGTCGGGTATGAGAAGGCCGATCCTCACCAGCTCGTCCCGCGCGGGATCATCCTGGTCGACATCGGAGTCCAACGGCAGTTTGCCGTCTCCTCGGATGACGGCGAGATATAGCTCTCGTGCTTCTGGCGAGAGGATGGTCAAGCTGGCGGCAAGGGGTTGCTCTCGTCCACTCATTCGCGACTCCTTGCCGTTACCGTGCTACCTGCGTCCCATCAGCGCTGGTGCTGAACGAGTTTTAGCATGCCAGATCTGGTGAGTCCCCCGGAGAGGGAATACGACCGCACTCTCTCACCGCACGGCAGCCGCCGGCACCCCCCGAGAGGAGGGGCCGGCGGCCGGTGGGTGCTTCGGTCAGCGCTTGGGGCGCCAGACGACGAGGGCGCTGGACTGCGGGGTGGGGGGCTGGTACGGGACGAGGTCGCGCCGGTAGGACGCGTGGACGGCGGCCTCGCGCTGCTGGAGGGCGGTGGCGGCGCCCTCCAGGGAGTCGACCAGTTCCGCGACCCGGGACCGCAGGGCGGTGACCTGGTTCTCCAGCTCGATGATCCGCTTGATGCCCGCCAGGTTGATGCCCTCGTCCTGGGAGAGCCGCTGGACCTCGCGCAGCTGCTGGATGTCGCGCGCGGAGTAGCGGCGGCCGCGGCCGGCGGTGCGGTCGGGGCAGACCAGGCCGAGGCGGTCGTACTGACGCAGGGTCTGCGGGTGCAGACCGGACAGTTCGGCGGCCACGGAGATGACGTACACCGGAGTGTCCTCGGTGAGGACGTACGTCGGCGGGGCCGCGGCGGCGCGGCGGGTGCGGCGGGGGCCGGCACCGGGCAGGCCCCCGCCGAGGCCGGGGCCGATCGGGGTGTCGGGGTCGATCGGGTTCATCGGGGACATCGGGGACATCTGGTCGTCACGCTCCCTTCGCCGCCCGGAACAGGGCGGCGCGCGGATCGTCGGAGGCGGTGGCCTCGCGGTACTGCTCAAGGGCGTTCAGCGCGTCGCCGGTGACGTGCTGGGGCACCACGACCTCGACGGTGACGAGGAGGTCGCCGCGGGTGCCGTCCTTGCGGGTGGCGCCCTTGCCGCGGGCGCGCATGGTGAGGCCGTTGGCGCTGCCCGGGGGCAGCTTGAGCTTCACGGTCGGGCCGTTCAGCGTGGGCACCTCGATGGTGGCGCCGAGCGCGGCTTCGGGGAAGGCCACCGGGACGGTGACGGTGAGGTTGTCGCCCTTGCGGCCGAAGACCGGGTGGGGGTCGACGTGCACGGTCACGTAGAGGTCGCCGGGCTGCCCGCCGCGCTCGCCCTGGGCGCCCTTGCCCTTGAGCCGGATGCGCTGGTCGGCCTGGACGCCGGCCGGGATCCGGACCTGCATGGTGCGGGCCGAGCTGGCCCGGCCGCTGCCGTGGCAGTCGGGGCACGGGTCGTCGACGATCATGCCCCGGCCGCGGCAGTCCTTGCACGGCTCGGAGAGGGCGAAGGCGCCCTGGCCGCGGCTGACGGTGCCCGCGCCGACGCAGGTCGGACAGACCCGCGGGGTGGTGCCGGACTTGGCGCCGGTGCCGTTGCACCCTCGGCAGGGGGCCTGGCTGGTCATCCGCAGCGGGACGGTCGCGCCGTCCACCGCCTCCTCGAAGGAGAGCGTCACCTCGGTCTCGACGTCGGCGCCGCGCCGGGGCTGGGCCTGCCGGGTGCCGCCGCGGTTGAAGAGGCCGCCGAACACGTCGCCGAGGCCGCCGCCGGCCTGGCCGGCGCCGCCCTGGCTGCCGCTGAAGAGGTCGCCGAAGTCGAAGCTGTAGCTGCCGTTGCCGCCGGGGCCGCCGCCGGCCCGGAAGCCGCCGTTGGCGAAGAGGCTGCGGGCCTCGTCGTACTCCTTGCGGCGCTTCTCGTCGGAGAGGACGTCGTACGCCTCGGAGATGTCCTTGAACCGCTCCTCGGCCTTGGAGTCACCCTTGTTGGCGTCGGGGTGGAACTCGCGCGCGAGCTTGCGGTAGGTCTTCTTGATCTCGGTGGCGGTGGCGTCCTTGGGCACGCCGAGGACCTTGTAGTAGTCCTTCTCGACAAAGTCCTTGCCACTCATGGCTTCCGCCACCTCCCGATGTCCATCGTCACTGTGCTGTCAACAGCCGGTGAGCAAACGGCTGCTGACAGAGCGCTGCGGAGCCGGCCGCCGTACTGGCCGGCGTACGACTCCGCAGCGCACTGGTTGTCAGCTGTCACAGGTTGTCAGCTGTCCGAGCCACCGTCGGACTTGTCCGCGTCGGCGGACTTCGGCTCGGCGTCCGGGGAGGACGCCTGGCTGCCGGGCTGGGGCTCCGCGACGGCCACCATCGCCGGGCGGATGATCCGCTCGCCGATGCGGTAGCCGGGCTGGAGGATCTGCACGCAGGTGTCCTCGGTGACGTCCGAGGAGTAGCTGTGCATCAGCGCCTCGTGCATGGTCGGGTCGAAGGGCTCGCCCTCCTTGCCGAACTGCTGCAGGCCCAGCTTGGCGACGACCGTCTCCAGCGACTCGGCGACGGACTTGAAGCCGCCCGTGACCTCGCCGTGCTCGCGGGCGCGGCCGATGTCGTCCAGGACCGGGATCAGCGACTCCAGGATGTTGGAGACGGCGATCTCGCGGACGGTCAGCCGGTCGCGCTCGACGCGCTTGCGGTAGTTCTGGTACTCGGCCTGGAGGCGCTGGAGGTCACCGGTGCGCTCGGCGAGCTCGCGCTTGGCGGTGGCGAGGTCGTCCGACCCGGATTCCCCGGTGCCGGCCGCGGCGGCCTCCTCGGCAGCCTTGATCACGGCCTCTTCGGCGGCGGAGTCGTCGCCGGGCTTACCGCCCTGCGGCTTGTCCGTCATGCCGCACCGCCCTTGGGCTTCTCGTCGTCCACGATCTCGGCGTCGACGACGTCGTCGTCCTTGGCCTGGGCGGAGTCACCGGAGGGGGCGGCACCGGCAGCGGCGTCGGCGTTGGCGTACAGCGCCTGGCCGAGCTTCTGCGCGGTGGTGGAGACCTTCTCCGAGGCCTCGCGGATCTTCGCGATGTCCTCGCCCTTCAGGGCCTCCTTGAGCTCGCCGATGGCGGTCTCGACCTCGGTCTTGACGTCGCCCGGCAGCTTGTCGGCGTTGTCGGCGATGAACTTCTCGGTCGAGTAGACGAGCTGCTCGGCGGAGTTGCGGGTCTCCACGGCCTCGCGGCGCTTGTGGTCGTCCTCGGCGTACTGCTCGGCCTCGCGGCGCATGCGGTCGACCTCGTCCTTCGGCAGCGAGGAGCCGCCGGTGACGGTCATCTTCTGCTCCTTGCCGGTGCCGAGGTCCTTGGCGCCGACGTGCATGATGCCGTTGGCGTCGATGTCGAAGGTGACCTCGATCTGCGGCAGGCCGCGCGGCGCCGGCGGCAGGCCGGTCAGCTCGAACATGCCGAGCTTCTTGTTGTACGCGGCGATCTCGCGCTCGCCCTGGTAGACCTGGATCTGCACGGACGGCTGGTTGTCCTCGGCCGTGGTGAAGATCTCGGAGCGCTTGGTCGGGATCGTGGTGTTGCGCTCGATCAGCTTGGTCATGATGCCGCCCTTGGTCTCGATGCCGAGGGACAGCGGGGTGACGTCGAGCAGCAGGACGTCCTTGACCTCGCCCTTGAGGACACCGGCCTGGAGCGCGGCGCCGATGGCGACGACCTCGTCCGGGTTGACGCCCTTGTTGGCGTCCTGGCCGCCGGTCAGCTCCTTGACGAGCTCGGCGACGGCCGGCATGCGGGTCGAGCCGCCGACGAGGACGACGTGGTCGATCTCGGAGAGCGAGATGCCGGCGTCCTTGATGACGTTGTGGAACGGGACCTTGCAGCGCTCCAGCAGGTCCGCGGTCAGCTGCTGGAACTGGGCGCGGGTGAGCTTCTCGTCCAGGTGCAGCGGGCCCTCGGCGGAGGCCGTGATGTACGGCAGGTTGATCGAGGTCTCGGAGGACGAGGACAGCTCGATCTTCGCCTTCTCGGAGGCCTCGCGCAGACGCTGCAGGGCCATCTTGTCCTTGGACAGGTCGACGCCGTGGCCGGCCTGGAAGACCTTGACCAGGTGGTCGACGACGCGCTGGTCCCAGTCGTCACCACCGAGGTGGTTGTCACCGTTGGTGGCCTTCACCTCGACGACCCCGTCGCCGATCTCCAGGAGGGAGACGTCGAAGGTGCCGCCGCCGAGGTCGAAGACCAGGATGGTCTGGTCGTCCTTGTCCAGGCCGTACGCGAGGGCGGCCGCGGTCGGCTCGTTGACGATGCGCAGGACGTTGAGGCCCGCGATCTCACCGGCCTCCTTGGTGGCCTGGCGCTCGGAGTCGTTGAAGTACGCCGGGACGGTGATGACGGCGTCGGTGACGGTCTCGCCCAGGTACGCCTCGGCGTCCCGCTTCAGCTTCTGCAGCACGAAGGCCGAGATCTGCTGGGGGTTGAAGTCCTTGCCATCGATGTTGATCTTCCACCCGGTGCCCATGTGGCGCTTGACCGAGCGGATGGTGCGGTCGACGTTGGTGACCGCCTGGCGCTTGGCCACCTCGCCGACCAGAACCTCGCCGTTCTTGGCGAAGGCGACGACGGACGGCGTGGTCCGCGCACCCTCGGCGTTGGTGATGACGGTGGGCTCGCCACCCTCCAGAACGCTGACGACCGAGTTCGTCGTACCGAGGTCGATGCCGACCGCGCGTGCCATCGTAGATACCTCCACGGAAGAGTTGAGCTTTACGGGCTCAAGGATGCATGACTCGGTGGGCGGCGTCAACAGGTATGAGTGCGGCTCGCTCAACTTTGCTGAGCGGATCGGTGGGCGCCCGCCGCCGGAGTGTCCCGCCGCGCCGTGGCGGGGGTGCGCCCACGTGACTGCCGCCATAGCTTGGGAATCTTCTGGAGAACCGTTGTCCACCGGTAATGTCCGGGCCGTCGGCCCGGCAAGTTACCGACCAGTACACTCGGTTCCCGAAGAACGTGGAACCGCAGAGCCTGCTCAACCGCAAAGCCGCAGGAGACGGAGAGCCGATGCAGCTAGCAGCGATCGTCATCTCGCTGGTCACATTCGTGATCGGCACCGCGCTCGCCGCCCGTGCGGCGTTGTACATCTACAAGGTGGTCCGCACCGGCGCGCCGGACCCCACCCGCTTCGGGCAGCCCGCCCAGCGGGTGAAGACCGTCGCGACCGAGTTCGTCGGCCACACCAGGATGAACCGCTGGGGGATCGTCGGGATCGCCCACTGGTTCGTCGCGGTGGGCTTCTTCAGCCTGGTGCTGACCATCGTCAACGCCTTCGGCCAGCTCTTCGACGCCGACTTCGCGCTGCCGATCATCGGCCACTGGATGATCTGGCAGCTCTTCGTCGAGCTGGTCGGCACCCTGACCACCCTGGGCATCCTGGTCCTGATCGTGATCCGGCTGATGAGCCTGCCGTCCCGGTCGGGCCGCAAGTCCCGGTTCGCCGGCTCGATCGCCTGGCAGGCCTTCTACGTCGAGTACACGATCCTCGGCATCGGCCTGTGCATCCTGATGCTGCGCGGCCTGGAGGGCGCCCTCAACGGCGTCGACTCGTACGGGCCGGAGCACCTGGTCTCGTACCCGCTGGTCTCCGCGCTGAGCGGCCTGTCGCACGGCACGCTGGAGAACCTGATCTACCTGTTCGCGATGCTGAAGATCTCCATCTCGTTCGCGTGGGCGACCACCATCGGCCTCAACCCCTCGATGGGCGTGGCCTGGCACCGCTTCCTCGGCTTCTTCAACATCTACTTCAAGCGCGAGGAGGACGGCGGCACCGCGCTCGGCGCCCTCCGTCCGATGACCAGCGACGGTCAGCCGATCGACTTCGAGGACCCGGCCGAGGACGCCGTCTTCGGCGTCTCCCAGGTCGAGCACTTCTCCTGGAAGGGCATCCTCGACTTCTCCACCTGCACCGAGTGCGGCCGCTGCCAGTCGCAGTGCCCGGCCTGGAACACCGGCAAGCCGCTCTCGCCGAAGTTGCTGATCATGAGCCTGCGCGAGCACGCCTACGGCAAGGCGCCGTACCTGCTGGCCGGCGGCGGCAAGGACATGGAGGGCGAGGAGAAGGCCACCTCCGAGCAGCTCAAGGACGTCCCGGCGGCCGCCCTGGCCGAGGCCGGGCGCCCGCTGATCGGCACCGCCGAGGAGAACGGCGTCATCGACCCGGACGTGCTGTGGTCCTGCACCACCTGCGGCGCCTGCGTCGAGCAGTGCCCGGTGGACATCGAGCACATCGACCACATCGTCGACATGCGCCGCTACCAGGTGATGATCGAGTCCTCGTTCCCGACCGAGGCCGGGACGATGCTCAAGAACCTGGAGAACAAGGGCAACCCGTGGGGCATGGCCACCAAGGCCCGCCTGGACTGGGTCAAGGAGCTCAAGAAGGAGACCGGCATCGAGGTGCCGGTGATCGGTGAGGACATCGACCCCGCCGAGGTCGAGTACCTCTACTGGGTCGGCTGCGCCGGCGCCCTGGAGGACCGCGCCAAGAAGACCACCAAGGCCTTCGCGGAGCTGCTGCACACCGCGGGCGTGAAGTTCGCGATCCTCGGCAAGGAGGAGTCCTGCACCGGTGACTCCGCCCGCCGCCTGGGCAACGAGTTCCTGTTCCAGATGCTCGGCGCGCAGAACGTGGAGACGCTGAACGCGGCCCTGGAGGACGCCCCGGTCAAGCGGATCGTCGCCACCTGCCCGCACTGCTTCAACACCATCGCCAACGAGTACCCGCAGCTGGGCGGCCACTTCGAGGTCATCCACCACACCCAGCTGCTCCAGCACCTCATCGACGAGGGCAAGCTGATCCCGGTCAACCCGGTCGAGGGCCTGATCACCTACCACGACCCCTGCTACCTGGGCCGCCACAACAAGGTCTACAGCCCGCCGCGCGAGATCATGGACAAGGTCCCCGGCCTGCGCCAGCAGGAGATGCACCGGCACAAGGAGCGCGGCTTCTGCTGCGGCGCCGGCGGTGCCCGGATGTGGATGGAGGAGCGCATCGGCAAGCGGATCAACACCGAGCGCGTGGACGAGGCGCTGTCGCTCAACCCCGACATCGTCTCCACCGCCTGCCCGTTCTGCCTGGTGATGCTCTCCGACTCGGTCAACGGCAAGAAGAACGAGGGCGCGGCCAAGGAGCACCTGAAGGTGGTCGACGTGGCCCAGCTGCTGCTCGACTCGGTGAAGGCCCTCCCGCCGGCCGGGAGCGAGGAGCAGCCCGCGACGGTGGACGCGTAACGCCCGTCGCAGAGCCCGCTGTTCGACAGTTCTGCTACAACCGCCCGGCCCGGTGGACGCTTCGAACGCGCCCGCCGGGCCGGGCTTTTGGGCGGCCCGACGGCGCGCGCCGGTACGGCGGGCGTACGGGGAGTGACGGCAATCGCACAGGCGCCGGACGGGCATTCGGTCGGAAGCAAATACAGTAGGCCCGGACCGGCTTCGTTCCGGTCGACCCGTTCCGGACGGAAGCCCCGGACGGGTGGCGACCCGCGCCGGCCGGACGGCCGGGTCCAGACCGACGACGAGGTGTCGGCCCGCCGGGCCGGGCCGCAGAGACACAAGGGGAACAGCGCAGACCATGACCGAGGCGATCATGCTGGTCGGTGGTAAGGGCACGCGACTGCGTCCGCTGACCACCCACACCCCCAAGCCGATGCTGCCGGTGGCAGGCGTCCCGTTCATCGCGCACCAGTTGGCCCGCGCGGCCGCCGCCGGCGTCACCCGCGTCGTGCTGGCCACGTCGTACCTGGCCGAGGTGTTCGAGGACCACTTCCAGGACGGCACCCCGTACGGCATCGAGCTGGTCTACCTGACCGAGCGCGAGCCGCTGGGCACCGGCGGGGCCATCCGCAACGCCGCGTCCGGGCTGACCTGCGGCCCGGACGAACCGGTCCTGGTCTTCAACGGCGACATCCTCTCCGGTGTCGACATCGCCGCCCTGCGCGACGGCCACGTGGCCGCCGGGGCCGACGTCACCCTGCACCTGACCCGGGTCGAGGACCCGCGCGCCTTCGGCCTCGTCCCGACCGACGAGGACGGGCGGGTGCTGGAGTTCCTGGAGAAGCCGGAGACCCCCGAGCAGATCGTCACCGACCAGATCAACGCCGGCTGCTACGTCTTCACCCGGTCCGTGATCGACCGCATCCCGGCCGGCCGCGAGGTGTCCGTCGAGCGCGAGACCTTCCCCGAGCTGCTGGCCACCGGCGCACTGCTGCGCGGCGTCGTCGACACCTCGTACTGGCTGGACCTGGGCACCCCGGCGGCCTTCGTCCGCGGCTCGGCCGACCTGGTGCTCGGCAAGGTCGACTCCCCGGCCGTCCCCGGCCCGACCGGCGACGCCCTGCTGCTGCCCGGCGCCACCGTCCACCCGGGCGCGGTGCTCAGCGGCGGCACCGTGGTCTCCGAGGACGCGGTGGTCGAGGCCGGCGCGATCGTCGAGGGCAGCGTGATCCTGCCGGGCGCGGTGATCGGCCCGGACACCCTGGTCAAGGACTCGATCGTGGGCGCCTTCGCCACCGTCGGCGACCGCTCGGCGCTGGACGGCGCGGTGATCGGCGACGGCGCGATCGTGGAGTCGGACAACGAGCTGCCCAACGGCATCCGGATCGCCTGCGGCACCCTGCTGCCGGTCGGCGCCGTCCGCACCACGGCCGGGCCGGGCGGCTGCCCGGCCGGCACCAGCGCGGCCGCGGCGGTGCACGGGCCGTCGGTCGGCGCGCAGCGGTAGCGCCTCCGGGGACTGCCGGGCTCCCGGGGTGCCGGGCTGTTGGGCTGTTGGGCTCCCGGGGGTCGTTCCGGCGGGTTTCGGCCCCGTTCGTCTCAGCCTCGCTGCAAACCGGCCCCGGCTCCGTCCGGGGCCGACGCGGGCCGGGCCGGGCGGGTACCTTCGGACCGTGGCTGGTAATCGATACGACAGCGGTCAGGGCGCCGACCGTCCGCACGGCGGGTGGTCGGCCCCTTCGCCGCCGTCGGTGCCCGGGGGGCACGGGGGGACGGACGGGCCGGAGTACTTCACGGCCCCGCACGCGGCGACGCCCGGCGGTCCGGCCGGCCCGCCCGGCGGTCCGGGGCACCCGGCGGGGGACGGGTACGACCCGTACGCGGCGGACCGGCCCGGCAGCACCCGGGCCTTCCCGACCGGCGACCCGTACGCGGACGGCGGCCCGTACGCGCAGCAGCCGCCGTACGGGCCCGCGCAGGGCTACGGACCGGACCAGGGCTACGGCCCCGACCACGGGTACGGGCCGGACCACGGGTACGGGCCCGACCAGGGGTACGGGCCCGACCAGGGGTACGACCAGCAGCCGTACGGCCAGGACAACGTCGCCGTCTACCGGGCCGGCGGCCAGTCCGCTCCGCATGTCGCCGGGCCCCGGCCGCACTGGCGCGAGCTGTTCACCGGCCTGTTCCGCGCCCCGACCGCCATCTTCGACCGCACCCGCGACCACCAGGTCTGGCTGCCCGCCCTCACCGTCTCGCTGCTGTACGGCGCGCTCGCGGTGCTCGGCATCGGGCTGACCCACGACGACATCGTCAACTCGACCTTCACCGTGGCGCTGACCGGCATCCTCGCCGCCGCCATCGGCTTCACCGTGACCGGGGCGCTCTTCGGCGGAGTCACCTACGCGCTGGCCCGCCAGCTCGGCGGCGACGGCCCGTGGAAGGCGACCGTCGGCCTGGCCGCGCTGATCGGCTGGCTCACCGACGCGCCCCGGCTGCTGCTCGACCTGGTGCTGCCCTCCGGCAGCGCCGTCGTCCAGGTCGTCGGCTGGGTCACCTGGATGCTCTGCGCGTACCTGCTGACCAGCATGGTCCGGCGGCTGCACGACCTGCCCTGGGGCAAGGCCGCGGCCGCCTCGGCGGTACAGCTGGTCGCGCTGCTGGTGCTGATCAAGCTGCCGACGCTGGGCTGAGCGCCCGGCGGGCCGAGGGTTTCGGCGGGCGGACGGCTCCGGCGGGCTTCGGTGGGCGGAACCCTTCGGCGGGCGGAAGGCAGAATGGGGGCGGGTCGCGGCCGAGCGCCGGGCCCGCCCACCCTCGTCGTCCCACCTTCACCGGAGCCAGGAATGACCCTCCCCACCACCCACGTCAGCTTCCCGGCCGGGGCGGTGACCGGCGAGTCCCCGGTGCTCGCGGTGCACCCGCTGGCCGACGGCCGGTACGCCGTCGTCACCGAGGCGACCCCGTTCCACCCGCTCGACCACACCTGGCCGGACCAGCCGGCCGACCTCGGCACCCTGACCGTGGACGGCACCGGGCTGGCCGTCGTCGACTGCCTGACCGGCGCCGTCGGCCCGGACGGTGGGGAGCTGCTGGTCGGCGCCGACATCCCGGTCCGGCGCGGTGACGAGGAGTGGTCCTGGCTGGTCCTGCACGTCCTCGACGGCGACCCCGGCGACATCGTCGGCCGCACCGCCGCGCTCGCCGTCGACGCCGACCGCCGGGGCGCCCTCAGTGCCTCGCACAGCGGCTGCCACCTGCTCGCCCTCGCCCTGAACGCCGCGCTCGCCCCGCGCTGGCGCAAGGACCCGGGCCGCTCGGACGCCTTCGGCCACCCGGACTTCGACAGCCTCGCCATGGCGAGCTCGGTGATGGACACCGCGGCCAGCACCGACACCTACCGGCTCGGCAAGTCGCTGAAGAAGAAGGGCTTCACGGTGGACGCCACCGAGGAGTTCCCGGCCCTCGCCGACGCCCTGCCGGCCCTCACCGAGGCCGTCAACGCCCGGCTGGCCGCCTGGGTCGCCGCGGACGCCCCGGTCCGCATCGAGGTGCCCGGCCCCGAGCTGACCGCCCGCCGCCAGTGGCACTGCGAGCTGCCCGAGGGCGGCGCGCAGATCTTCTGCGGCGGCACCCACCTGCACCACCTCGGCGAGCTGGCCGAGCTGCGCACCGAGCTGCGGCTGTCCGAGGACGGCACCGAACTGGTCGCCGTCACCAGCCCGAAGCGGGCCTGAGGAACGCCGCGGGCGGCCACCCCTCCTTCCGACCTCGGAAGGGGGTGGCCGCCCGTCGTGCGTGCGCTCTGCGGAGCCCTTCGGCTCAGACCTTGGTGTGGTGGAAGTTCAGGTACGAGCGCGACGGCGTCGGGCCGCGCTGGCCCTGGTAGCGCGAGCCGTAGCGCTCCGAGCCGTACGGGTGCTCCGAGGGCGAGGAGAGCCGGAACAGGCACAGCTGCCCGATCTTCATGCCCGGGTACAGCTTGATCGGCAGCGTCGCGACGTTCGACAGCTCCAGCGTCACGTGGCCGCTGAAGCCGGGGTCGATGAAGCCGGCCGTGGAGTGGGTGAGCAGGCCCAGCCGGCCCAGGCTCGACTTGCCCTCCAGCCGGGACGCGACGTCGTCGGGCAGCGTGATGACCTCGTACGTCGAGGCCAGCACGAACTCGCCGGGGTGCAGGATGAACGCCTCGTCGCCCTCCGGCTCGACCAGCCGGGTCAGGTCCGGCTGCTCCTCCGAGGGGTCGATGTGCGGGTACTTGTGGTTCTCGAACACGCGGAAGAAGCGGTCGAGGCGCACGTCGATACTCGACGGCTGGATCATCGACGGGTCGAACGGGTCGACGACGACCCGGCCCCGGTCGATTTCGGTCCGGATGTCCTTGTCAGAGAGCAGCACGCTTCGAGGTTACGTGCAAGAAAGGGCCCCGGACGAATCCGCCCGGGGCCCGTCCGCCCTTCCGCCGGCCCTCAGGCCAGGAACTCCGCGGCCTCCAGCCGCATCGCCCGCGCCAGTTGCGGCTCCGACAGCTCCCGCACGTCGGCCAGCACCGAACTCCGCAGCCGTCCGCACTGCGGACATCGGATCAACCGCCCGGGGCCGATCCGGCCCGGACCGAGGTTCTGCATCGGGAACGTGGTGGTGCTGAACAGGTGCCCCTCGGCACAACGAACGACGGCGCGCTGCTCCATCGATCCCCTTCCCATCCCTAACCCAGTACTCACCCGTACTCACGTGCCCCGGCGGCCGAGCCCCGGGACAGCGTCACACGAAGGGATGTTCCGGACATTCCTCACCATGGCTCGCCGCCCCGGCCCCCACCCACCGGGGCACTCGCACGCGGCCCAAACAGTACGCCCCCGCACCCGCCCCACCGTGCTCCGCCACGTTCACCGACCCCCTGTGCAACCACCGTCGCAGATGGGGTACAGTGACACTGGATCGAGCGGTCTCTGACGGCTCATCAGGCGGGCGTAGTTTAATGGTAGAACATGAGCTTCCCAAGCTTAGAGCGCGAGTTCGATTCTCGTCGCCCGCTCCAGCAGTAAAGGCCCAGGTCAGCGACCTGGGCCTTTCGCGTTGTCCGGGCCGGGCATGGCGGGGCCGCCCTGGGGGCCGCGGGGGAGCTGGCTTCATGGCTGCGAACGCATGTGCCATGCACGGGAGTTGACGTTCGTCGTGGCTCCGGGTGATCACCGTGGCGATCGACGGAGCGTTCCGGGTCGAGCGTGTCCGGGCGGTCATGTCCGGAGCCGGGCGGCGCCCGCCTCGGTGCGCACCGGCCGTGGTCGTCCGCCCTGGCGAGCGACCGGGCCGGAGTCGACCGATGATGGAAGTCCAGGGGCGCGCGACGTTCGAGAGCGGCGTATGCGAGAGCGGCGTATGGCTGTATGGCATGTCCGGGACTTCACTCCGGACGACCTCGAAGCGATGGTCCGGCTCGACGCCGAGAGCGCCACCACGGATCGCGCCGCCGCCTTCCGTCTCTCCGACGTGGTCGCCGCGTTGCAGGCACGGAATCCGAGCGTCGTCGCGGTCGCGGACGGGCATCTGGTGGGCGCGGCGGTGGGCCGGGTGGACGGGGACCGGGCATGGGTGCTGCGCATCGCCCTGCACCCCGCCTGGCGGAACCTGGGCATGGGCACCGCCCTGCTGTCCGCGCTGGAGCACCGTCTGCGGGACGCCGGCGCCAGGATCGTCGCGGCGTTGCTGCCCGATGAGGAGACCGGCGCCACCGCACTGGTCAACTCCGGATTCCAACCCCACCGGGGGCTCACGTACTTCGAGAAGTCGGAGGCCGTCAGCGCCCAGGGCGCGACGGTCCTGGCGATGCTGGGCGCGGTCATGCCCGAAGCCCGTCTCTGGGAGCGGCTCACGGGCATGGCCGACGAGAAGCGGCTCATCGAACGGCGACTGGTGCTGCCCCTGGCGAACCCCGAGCTGGCGGACGCCCACGGAGTGGAACCGCCGCGCGCGGTCGTGCTGTTCGGCCCGCCGGGCACGGGCAAGAGCACGTTCGCCAAGGCCGTGGCCGGCCGGCTCGGCTGGCCGTTCATCGAGATCTTCCCCTCCCGGCTCGTCTCCGAGGACGGGCTGGCCACCGGACTCGGCCGCCGCTTCGAAGAGGTGGTGCAGCTCGACCATGTGCTGCTCTTCATCGACGAGGTCGAAGAGGTCGCCGGGACACGCAGCCTCGCCGCCCCCGCGTCGGTCGGCGTGGTCAACGAACTCCTCAAGTCGATCGTGCGGTTCCGTGACCGCGACGGCCGGCTCCTCGTCTGCGCCACCAACTCGGTGGCCGCGCTGGACCCGGCGTTCCTGCGCCACGGCCGGTTCGACTACGTCCTGCCGGTCGGGCCACCCGACGCCGCGGCCCGCGACGCGCTGTGGGCCGGCTACACCGCGAAAACAGGTACCGCCGCGGACACGGCGGTCCTCGCGGAAGCCAGCGAGGGCTTCACTCCCGCCGACATCCGGCAGGTCGCCATGGCGGTCGCCCAGAGCACGTTCGAGCGCACGCTCGACACGGGGGAGCGGACCCAGCCCAGCACCCAGGTCTATCTGGACGCGATCCACCGCACCCGTCCGACCGTTTCCGAGGAGATGGCCCGGGAGTTCGCCGACCAGGCGGTCCGCTACGGGCGCGTCTGAGGGGCCGCCGCCCCGTCGTACTCCGGTGTCCTACCGCAGGCGTCGGGTGGGAACCCACCGCGACATGCAGGGTTCGGAGTGGACCGAGAGTAACCTGGACAGTACCGAAGGCACTTCGCATGCCGGCACCCGGATACTGGCGTCGTCTCCGGCGAACGGCAATGCCGGACCCGGCCCCGCGGGCCGGGCCCGGAGGCAGGTCCTTGATCATGGCCACGACGCTCGATCGTGCGACGACGCCTCGCGCCCTGGAACCCACCGTGCGGCTCTCCCTGGCACCTCGTGGTGCGCGGTCCGGCCGACTCGACGGAGCCTGGTGGCCCCGCTCGCGTGATCTTCTTCTCGAACTCCCCGCCCTGGCCGCCGAAATCGACGAGCGGTGGGGCCGGATCACCCGGATCACCGTGAACCCCGCGCAGTGGCCCGTCATCCCCCGGCGCATCCCGGTCACCGGGCACATCGTCCACGCGGGCTGGTTCACCACCGAGCAGGACGAGCACACGGTCGCGGTGTTCTCGTACGCCCCGCGCCGGCTGAACCTGCTGGTCGTCCCGCCGGAGACGGATTCCGTCGATGCCGCCCGGCTGATGTCGGAGGCGGCCGACCCGGCCGACATCCGGATCGCGAGCGACCTGATCGCCGCGGAGACGGGCGGTGGAGCGGCAGAGCGGCAGCCCCGTTCCGACTTCCTGCCGTCGGCCCCCGCTCCCTCCGGCGGTGCCGGTGAGGCCGGCAGGCGGGCGGATGTCGCCCGGAACAGGGCCGCCTCCTGGCCGGTACCCGCGTCCTCGGCGTCGTCGTACCGGTCGTAGCACCGGCCTTCGCCCCCGTCCCTCTGCGCCGGAACCGCACGGCGGAGGGGGCCGACGCGGATCGCCGTCAGTACTCGGCGCCTTTCCGCAGGTAGCTGCCCACGACCTGGAGCCACGCCCCGGGGCCGAAGCAGACCTCGATCCGGTACGGCGTGTCCTCGAAGACCCGCAGGACGCGCAGCGCACCACTCGGATGCAGGTCGTACTCGAAGGTGACGCCGTCCGCACCGTCCTCGTACTGCATGTCCAACGGCCCCTTCGACGGCTCCGCCGGTGCCCGGGCGTCGGCCGAGAGCTTCACGTAGACGGACATCTCCCCGTCCCGCCTTTCCTGTCTGTCCGAGGAGCCGGGCCCGCGGGACCGTCCCTCAGGACGCCTCGCCCGGTGGCTCGGAGTCGATGCCGGTGGCGACGAGGATCTGCCGAGCCGAGTCGCTTCCGCCGGCCTTGACCGCGCGGGCCATCGCGGCGAGCGCCGCCTCCTGGCTCGCCTGCGGGGGGACGACCAGCAGGCTGAAGTGATCGTGGTCGCCCCGTGTGACGATCACCGTGTCGTCGCCGACGGGGAACCGGTCGATGTGCACCGACCGGCCGTCGACGACCAGCCGGGCCGGTACGTCGTCCCAGGCTGCCGTGTCCAGCCCGACCCTCGCCACCGGGCCGAGGTGTTCGGTCAACGCCCTGACCAGGCCAGGGAGTTCGGCGCCGACGTCTCGTGAACGCGGCCACCACGCGCCGTCGAGCAGGCCTTCGCGCGACTGTGTGGTCTCCAGGCGCAACAGGACCGTCCCCGGCCGCGCGGCCTGCCGGAACCGGTCCGGCAGAAGGCCCGGGAACGCGGCACCGGCTTCGTCCGACATGGCTCGCCACCTATCCGCGGACGCGGCCCGACCCCACCGAGCGAGGGGCGGCCCTCGGGGGAGCGGCGGCACGGGCCGCTCCGACATCCCACGGTACTCCGCCCGCACCGGGTCGGCCCGGCCGGTCGTGAGAGCCGTGGTCGTGAGAGCCGTGGTCACGAGAGCCGTGGTGGGGGCGGCCCGCTCAGCGCCACTCGATCAGGAACAGGGTCGCGTCGTCGCTCGTCCGCCCGCCCCGCTTCTCCTTCAGGACGTGGGAGAGCGCGCGCACCACGGCCCGCACCCCGTCCTGCGAGCGCTCGACGAGGTTGACCCAGTCGATGAGCTGTTCCTCCCCGAACTGCTCCCCGCCGGCCTCGCGCTCCTCGACCAGGCCGTCGGTGAAGCACAGCACCCGGTCACCGTGCCGCAGCACCCGCTCGCTGATCACCGGCTCCTCACCGCCGAAGCCGACCGGCAGGGTGGTCTCGCTCTCCAGCCGCTCGACGACGACGTGGTCGCGGATCAGCAGCGGTTGGGGATGGCCGGCGTTGACCCACTGCAGGTGGCCGGTCCCGGTGTCCAGGCGCATCATCTGCGCGGTGACGAAGTGGTCCGGCCCGAACTGCTCGGCGACGGCCCGGTCCATGAACGCGTAGATCTCGGCGAGTCCGATGTCGGCGCGCCGGGCGTGCCGGTACGCGCCGATGGCCACGGTCGCCATGGTCGCGGCGTCCAGCCCGTGGCCCATCGCGTCGATCGTGGCGACGTGCAGGAGGCCGTCGTTGAGCGCGTAGTCGAAGCTGTCCCCGGCCACCTGGTAGGCCGGTTCGAGGATGCCGGCCACGGCGACCTGCGGAACGGACAGCGACAGCGGTGGCAGCAGCGACCACTGGATCTCCGCGGCCACGCTCATCGGTTCGAGGCGCCGGGCCTGGAAGATCCGGTCGGTGTAGCCGCTCTTGGTGACCAGCAGATCGGCGACCAGGGCGGCGAGGCGCCGCAGCGGAAGCCGGTCGCCCTCGTCGACCGCGTCCAGGGTGAGGGCCAGAACCCCCACCTCGTCGCCGCCGTCCAGCAACGGCAGGTACATCCGCACCCCGTCGGGCCGCGGCTCCTCGACGGCGACACCGCGCAGGAAGGCCGCACCCGCGGGGGAGCCGTCGATCGGCACCGGCTCCCCGGCGGCCAACCCCCGCCCCGGCAACGGCACCAGCACCAGCTGGCCGTAGTCCTGAAGCAGGAGCGCCGGGTCGCGGCCGCCGAGCCCGCGCACCGCGGCGGCGACCAGCGGGGCGATCAGCTGGGGCGGCAGCTCATGGGTCTGATCGAGCAGCGTGCCCAGCAGGCGTTCGCCGTGCCCCTCCGGCCGGTCCGGTCGCGCCGCGCCGGACAGCTGCTCACCGCTCATCGCTGTTCACCGCTCATCCCTGCCCGCCGCCGTCCTGCTCCCGCCGCCGTTCTGCTCCCGCGCGGGCACTCGACACCGGCTCGATCGACCCCGGCACCCCGGTGCAGTCCGCCGGGGCGGGTCCTTCCATTACGCCCGACGGCGGTGCATCGCGCCCTCCGGCCACGTCCCTCTCACGGGTGGCCGCCGGCGGGGATCCCGGGCGGGGTGGAGCACGGCCCCGCCGTGGCCGCTGTTTCGGTTGGTCCGGCTCTGTCCCTTTCGCGTTGGCCGGGCGGTTCGGGTCGGGGTGGGCCGGGCCGGTTCGGGCGGTCAGCGGGGGAGGGCCCAGGCGGGGGTCCAGGTGTCCGGGGCGGCGGGGTCCGCGGGGGCGGCCGCGAGGTGGGCGCGGAGCGTGGGCAGCGCCGGGTGGGGGTTGTCGCGGTGCCAGAGGAGGGAGTGGGGGTAGACGGGCGTCGGGTCGGTCACCGGGATGCGGCGCAGGCCGTGGCCGGCGGGCCAGACGAGGCGGGTCCGCTCGCTCATGAAGGTGGCCAGGGCCGGGGTGTCGGCGATGGTGTCGAGGAGCACGTCGGAGCCGAAGTTGGGGCCGGTGGCCTCGATGGTGAGGCCGAACTCGGCGACCAGGTCGGCGTAGTAGGCGCCCCACTCGGTGCCGGGGGCGATGCCGGGCATCCAGATCCGGTGGCCGACCAGTTCGGCGACGGTCACGGATCCGGCGTCCGCGAGGGCGTGGTCGGGGCCGGTGAGGAGTTGGAGCGGTTCGTCGAGCACCCGGACGGACTCGATGTCCTCGGGCAGGGGCCTGCCGGGCGCGGCGACGGCGCGGAAGGACGCGTCGATCGTGCCGGAGCGGATGGCGGCGACGGCGGTGTCGATGTCGAACAGCATCAGCACGTCGAGGTCGATGTCGGGGTGGCTGCGGTGGAAGCCGCGCATCAGGCCCGAGACCGCGCCGCGTGAGTTGATCACGTCGACCCGCAGCGGGCGGCGGCCGGCGCGCACGGACGCGACCGCCCGCTCGGCGACCCGCAGCAGCTCGCGGGCGTGGGGAAGGAACGCCTGCCCGTCGATGGTCAGTTCGGCGCCGCGCGGGGTGCGGGTGAACAGCCGCACGCCGAGGTCGCGCTCCAGTGCGGCGACGCGCTTGGAGACGGCCTGCTGGGTGACGGACAGGTCGACGGCGGCCTTCTGGAACTGGCCGGCCTCCGCGATGGCGGCGAAGGTGCGTACTGCTTCGAGGTCCACGCGACCCACCTTAGGGAACAACCAGAGGTTGTGCGGAGTGGGTGAATCGGTTGTTTGACCTGCCGTAGTGGCGACCGATTGGCTCTCACCGGTCAACCCCGGTTTGTTCGGCCGGGGTCGGGACGTCGAGGGGAGCGCATCGCGCATGACGGGCGGGAAACGACTGGGCCGGCGGTTCGGATGGCTGTGGGCGGCGTACGCGGCGAGCGCGTACGGGTCCGGACTGGGGTTCGGGGCACTGCCGCTGATCGCCGTCCTGGTGCTGCACGCCGGGCCCGCCGAGGTGTCCGCGCTGTCCGCGGTGGGGCCCGCGGTGGGTGCGCTGGTCGCGGTGCCGCTCGCGCCGTGGGTGGAGTTCCGGCGCAAGCGGCCGGTCATGATCGCGACGGACCTGATCCGGTTCGCGGCCATGGCGACGATCCCGGTGGCCTACGCCCTCGGGTGGCTCGGCTTCGTCCAGCTGCTCGTGGTCTCGATCGTGATCGCCGCGGCCAAGATCGCGTTCGGCGCGGCCAGCGGGGCCTACCTCAAGGCGCTCGTCCGGCCGGAGGACCTGCTTGTGGCCAACGCGCGCTTCGAGTCCACGAATTGGAGCTCCATCGCGATCGGGCCGCCGCTCGGCGGGGCGGCGATCGGCTGGTTCGGGCCGGTCACCACCGTGGTGGCCGACGCGCTCGGCTACCTGCTCTCCGCGCTGGGCATCATCGCGATCCGTGACCGGGAGGAGCCGCCCGTCCGGGCCGGCGGGAACCCGGCCCGGAACGGCGGGAGCCCGCTCCGGGCCGGCGCCGTGCTCGACGGCTGGCGACACATCCTGGGCGACCCCGGTCTGCGGGCGCTCTACCTCAACAACATGCTCGTCTCCGGTCTGATCATGGCCACCGAGCCGGTGCTCGCCGTCCTTCTCCTGCGCCAACTCCACTTCGCTCCTTGGGAGTACGGCCTCGCCTTCGCCGCCCCCTGCCTCGGCGGGCTGATCGGCTCCCGGCTGGCCCGGCGGGTCGTGGAGCGCCACGGGCGGGACCGGGTCTTCCGGGTCGTCGGCACCCTGCGGGCCGTCTGGCTGATCGGTCTGGCCTTCGTCCGCCCCGGCGTGGTCGGGCTCGTCACCGTGATGGCCGTCGAGCTGGCGATCATCATCAACATGAGCCTGTTCAACCCGGTGCTCGCCACCTACCGGCTCGAACGCACGCCCAAGCACCTCGTCGCCCGCACCCTGTCGGCCTGGTCGATCGGCCAGCAGGCGTCCATCGCCGTCTGCACCGCGCTCGGCGGGCTGCTCGCCGACGCCACCGGCCCGCGCACCGCCCTCACGGTCGCGGGACTGCTCATCCTCGCCACCCCCTTCCTGCTTCCCCGACCCGACCGGACGCGGCCGGACGCCGTACCGGACACCCCGCCGGCCGCACCATCCGTACGGAGGACACCCGCATGAGCACCGACCGGGCACTCGATCCCGCGCACACCGCCCTCCTCGTCCTGGACTGCCAGCCCGCGATCCTGGCCGCGCTGCCCGGGGACGGGGACCGCGAGGCCCTGCTCGGCCGGGTGGCCGGGGCGATCGCCGACGTCCGCGCCGAGGGCGGCACCATCGCCCACGTGCGCGTCGGCTTCACCGAGGCCGACTGGGACGCCGTCCCGGCCGCCAACGCCACCTTCGCGCCGCTGGCCCGGCACCGCGCCATGCACCACGAGGACCCCGCCGCCGCCGTCCACGAGCACCTGGCGCCCGGGGACGGCGACATCCTCGTGCGCAAGACCCGCTACGGGGCCCTGTCCACCACCGACCTCGACCGGCAGTTGCGCGAGCGCGGCATCACCACGCTGGTCGTCTGCGGCGTCGGTACCGGCGGCGCCGTCCTGTCCACCGTCCTCGACGCGGCCGACCGCGACTACCGGCTCCTCGTCCTGTCCGACGGCGTCGCCGACCCGGACCCGGAGGTCCACGAGGTCCTGCTCCGCCGGGTCCTCCCCTCCCGGGCCGACGTCGTCGACACCGCCGGGCTGCGCGCCCTGCTCCGGGGCGACTGACGGCCACGAACCCGTCCCGCCCCCGGCCGCCGCGCCCACCCGGTGCGGCGTGCGGCGTGCGGTGTTCGTGGGGCGGCAGAGCGTCGAAGTGGCCGGGATCGATCTGGTTCCGGGGCGCCGCCAGCTGGTATCCGGTGGGTGGAGCCGGCCGGCGCGGGTGTGCGTCGAGCCCCGGCGCGACCCGGCCCCGCCGACAGGCGCCCGCAGACGGCCGACCGACAGGCGCCCGCAGACGGCCGACAGCCGCAGGCCGGTCGGCCCGCGGCTGTCGTGCGCCGTCCGGGTGGGCCGGAGCCGGCAATGGATCAGTGGATCAGCGGCGGGCGGCGAGGCCCTCCAGGCTGGGGACCAGGGTGGCCGGGGTGGGCAGGGCGGCGTTGTCGGCCTGCAGGCGGTGGGCGGCGTCGCGCAGCGCGGCGTCGGTGAGGATGCGGGTGAGCAGCGGGGTGTCGACGGCGTCGGAGGTGGAGCTCAGGGCGGCGCCGGTGGCGGTGATGGCGTCGGCGTTGAGGAAGTGGTCCGCGCCCTGGGGGAGCAGCAGCTGGGGCAGGCCCGCCTGGAGGGCGGTCAGCATGGTGCCCGAGCCGCCGTGGTGGATCAGCGCGTCGGCGCGGCCGAGCAGTTCGTTGAGCGGGACCCAGGGCAGGCCGCGGACGTTGGCGGGCAGGGTGCCGAGCGGGGCGAGGTCGGCGCTGCCGACCGCGAGCAGGAAGTCGGCGTCGACCTCGGCCGCCGCCTCGACCAGGCGGACCACCGCGCGGACGCCGTCGAGTTCGGCGAGCACGGTGCCCAGGGTGACGACCGCCCGCGGGCGGTCGGCCTTGCGGAGGAACTCGGCCGGGACGATGCCGCCGCCGTTGTACGGGACGTAGCGCATCGGCAGGCCGTCCGGGTCGCCGCCGAGCGGGCCGACGTTGAGCACCGCGGCGATGCCCGGGCCGGTCAGGCCGCGCTCCTCGTACAGGTCGGACACGTGCGAGGCCACCAGCTCGGTCATGGGACCGCCGGGGCTGGCACCGAAGTTCTGCACCACCGACGGGATCTTGAGCTGGGCGGCGACCAGCGGGGCGGCGGCCGCGAAGGAGTCGTGGACGATCAGGTCGGCGCCCCAGTCGGTGGCGGCCGCCAGCAGACCGTCCACGTCGGGACGGGAGGCGCGCGCGAACATCGCGGCCGCCATGTCGAGGATCTCGTCCTGGGTCCTGTTTCGGTTGACGTACTCGACCTTGCCGCCGAGAGCCTCCTCGATGATCTCCCGCAGGCTCCGGCCGTCGCCGATCTGGACGATGGGGAAGCCCGCGGACCGGATCAGCTCGACCGGCTGTCCGACGGCGAACAGGACCTCGTGCCCGACGGCGCGCAGCGCCTGGGCGGTGGGCACCATCGGGTAGAGGTGACCGGCCGCGGTGGGGCCGGTGAAGAGTATGCGCATGGTGGTCTCCTTGCGGATGTCGCTGACAAGGCAGTCTCACCTTTGAAGTTGACGTTCAGTCAATTCGATAAGGATCACCATGCGCGGTAATCGGCCTTTCTGGAGCAGGGCTTGCCTCTCGGGCAATGGTGTGCTCCGCGCGCCGGTCGCCCGGGCCGTGCGCGCCCGCCGGCCGGACCTCCCGTACGCCGCCGCCCGCTCCCTCCCGGCGGTCGGTTGCACGACGGCCGGTCGCGCGGCGGTCGGTCGTGCGACGGCCGGTCACGCGGCCGCGAGGAAGTCCCGGACGGTGCCGGTGAACGCCTCGGTCTCCTCGGCGAGCACGATGTGGCCGGTGTCGAACTCGGCGTAGGCGCTGCCGGGCAGGGCGGTGTGCAGCCGGCGGGCGTTCTCCACCGGGACGGTCGCGTCCTGGGTGCAGCCGATCACCAGGGCGGGCGCCTGGACGCGCGGGAGCAGCGGGCCGAGGTCCAGTCCGAGGTTGAGGGCGATGTGCCGCAGGGTGCCCGGAGTCGGTTGCATGTAGGCGGTGTTGGCCTGGACGGCGGCGCGCCCGATCCGGTCGAGGAAGCCGCGGCTGAAGGCGGTGAGGGTGGCGTAGCCGCCGAACGCGGCGGGGTGGTCGGCGAGCGAGAGCCAGGTGGCCATGGAGAGCCGCAGGTACTCGTCCTGGTCCGCGCTGATCCAGCCGGCGGCGGCGATCAGCCGGCGGACCCGCTCGGGGTGCAGGGCGGCGGTCGCGGTGGCGACGACGGCGCCGAGCGAGAAGCCGAGGACGTCGGCGGGGCCGCGGCCGGCGTCCTCGATCACGGCGGCGACCTGGGCGGCCAGCGCCTCCAGGGTGAGCGGCGCGCCGTCGTCGTCGGCGGCCTCGCTGCCGGAGAGGTCGGGCAGCAGCACGGTGCAGCGGTCGGTGAAGGCGTCCAGCAGGCCGTCCCACATGGCCGAGCCGGGGCCGGTGCCGTGCACCAGGACGAGGGTGTCGGGGCCGTCGCCGACGACGCGGTAGGGGATGCGGGCGGTGCCGACGGTGATGACGGGCATGGCGGGTCCTCTCGACAGGGGGCGGACGGTGGGTCAGAAGACGTGCGGCAAGCGGCCGGACGGCGGTTTCGGCCCGGCGGCTCGGCACGAGAAGTAAACTACACGGTGCAGATCAGTGATTCAACTGCACCGTGCAGTGCACTTTGAGGTGTGGGAACGGTGAGGGATGGAGCCGGGAGGGGAACTGCCCGTACCCGCCCGCCGTCCAAGCAGTGACGGAATGCCTGCCCGGGTTGAACGCCGGGAGGAGTACGGAGGGCCCTGTGCAGTCAGGTGGTGCCGAGCTGAACGTCGGATGTCCGGGCGGCGGCCCCGGAGGCGCGAGAGTCGCGCCGGTCCGTCGGCCGGGGTCCGGGCCGGGGTCGGAGCCGGGGGTGACGGTCGATCAACTCGATGCCGCCGAGCACTGCGAGACGCTGCTCCAGGACACCCTGGACGCGGTCCGTCCGGCGCCGGTCTGGCAGGGGGCGCCCGCACGGGCGGGGGCGCGGCTGCCGCTGCCGGGGCGCGAGTCGGAGCTGCTCTGGTACGTCACCCGGGGCCGGGACCTCCTCACCGTCGTCTCGCTGCCCCGGCGGGCGGTGCTGGCGGACGTGGTGGAGCGGCACTGGCGGCGGCGCGGCTGGACGATCACCTCGCTGAACGCCGGCCAGGAGCGCCCGGGCGTCGCCGCGACCACCCCGGACGGCTACCGGCTGGCACTGCGCTTCGGCGAGTCGGGCGAGGCCGGGCTGACCGCGAGTTCGCCGGGAGTGGCCCGCTCGGAGCGGGGCCCGGTGCTGTCCGGGAGCGTCGACCACTGCGCGCCGCCGCTGCCGTACGTCCGCTGTCCGTACTGGAGCGCCCTGGCGTAGGTGCCGGGACGCGCCGGGGAGGCCGGAGGAGTCGGTGGAAGGGAACCGGGGGAGGCGTGGAGCGAGTCCCCCCGGACCCGCTCCACGCCGCCTCGTCGCGCGGCTTCGGCGCTGCCGCTCCCCCCGACACCCCGGGCAAACCCGCCGTTCCCCCCTGGCCACACCCTCCGGCGAGAGCGGTCCGCACAGGCCCCGGCGAGCCCCCACCCCCGGGGACGTCGTTGATCTCAAACTAACAAACCGCGTGGTTGGTTTGTCAATAGCGAAATCCACGAAACATCCACATTGTGGCGAGGCCCTCAGCGGAACCCGAAAAGGCCTCGGACCAGGGAGTTGTGGCCGATCCGGGACGGCCGGCGCCCGAGCCGCCCGCACCGGGCCGGTGGAGCTCACGGGCGGGCACCGGCTCGGAATCCGACATTCCGAGCATCATGGCAGCACGCAGTGACACCGGGCGGGCGCCCAGCGCAGCCGGGGGAACGGGGAGCGGGTCCGGCCTCAGCGCAGCAGCCGGCGCTCCTTCGCCACCGCCACCGCGCCCGCCCGGGTGTCCACGCCCAACTTGTCGTAGATCCGGCCGAGGTGCGTCTTCACCGTGGCCTCGCTGATGAACAGCGCCCGGGCGATCTCCCGGTTGCCCAGCCCCTGCGCCAACTGTTCGAGGATGTCCTGCTCGCGTTCGGTGAGCTGCGGTGAGGGCGCCCGCATCTGCGCCATCACCCTGGAGGCGACCGGCGGCGAGAGCACCGTGCGGCCCCGCGCGGCCGCGTGCACGGCGGCGAACAGCTCCTCCGGCCGTTCGGCCTTCAGCAGGTAGCCGGTGGCGCCGGCGGCGATGGCCCGGGTGATGTCGGCGTCCGTGTCGTAGGTGGTGAGCACCAGGACGTGCGGTCCGCCCGGGGCGACGGTGATCCGCCGGGTGGCCTCCACCCCGTCGATGCCGTCGCCGAGTTGGAGGTCCATCAGCACGACCTGCGGCGCCAGCCGGGCGGCCAGCGCGACGGCCTCCTCCCCGGTACTCGCCTCGCCGACCACCTCGATGTCGCCGGCGCTCGCCAGCAACGCCAGCAGCCCGGCCCGCACCACGGCGTGGTCGTCGCAGACCAGCAGGCGGACCGGGGTCGTCCGGACGGGAGTCGTGCTCATCTCTGCTCCAAGGTCATGGCCGCGCCGGGCCCGTCGGCGTTCCGGGCCGGTTGCCGCGCCGGGTGCACGGGTGCTCCGACTCATCGCTGCGTCAGGGGGATCGCGGCGGAGACGACGGTGCCCTCACCGGGCGTGCTCTCCACGGTCAGCCTGCCACCCAGCTGCCGCAGCCGGGCCCGCATCGCCGGCAGGCCGTACCCGCGCCCGCCCCCGGGGCCGGCCGCGTCCGGGTCGAAGCCCTGTCCGTCGTCGGCGATGTCCAGCACGGCCTGGTCGCCGAGGAAGGACAGCGTGATCGCGGCGGCCGAAGCCCCGGCGTGCTCGCGGACGTTGGCCAGTGCGCCCTGGGCGATCCGCAGCAGCGCGGACTGCGCGGCCGCGGGCAGCGGCACCGGCGTGCCGTCCAGGTGGAAGCGGACCGGCAGCCCGCTCTCGGCGGACTCCCGCTCGGCCAGCGACCGCAGTGCCCGGTCGAGGGTGCGGCCGTCGGACAGCTCCGCCGGGGCGAGGTCGTGGACGAAGCGGCGGGCCTCGGCCAGGTTCCGGGCCGCCACCTCGGCGGCGGTGCGGACGTGGGTGCGGGCGGTCGCCGGGTGGGTGTCCCAGGTGCGCTCGGCGGCCTGGAGCAGCATCTGCTGACTGGACAGGCCCTGCGCCAGGGTGTCGTGGATCTCCATCGCCAGCCGCTCGCGCTCGGCCAGGGTGCCCTCCCGCCGCTCGGTGGCGGCGAGTTCGCGCCGGGTGCGGACCAGATCGGCGATCAGCGCGCGCTGCCGGGCGGCCTGCCGGGCCATGACGAGGAAGACGCCGGTGGCGAGCCCGGCCACCGCGGGCGGCAGCAGGACCAGCGTGGCGTCGGCGCCGCCGGGCAGCCGGATCTCGGCGATCACCACCAGCAGGGTCAGCGCCCCGACCAGCGGGATGGCCGCCCTCGCCGGCAGTACCCGCAGCACGCTGTAGATCAGCGGGACGGCGCACCAGGCGAAGCTCGGCGCGAGCAGCACCAGCACCACCCAGAGGGCCACCACCAGGGCCAGCGGCCACCGGCGGGGCCGGCCCGGGGCGGGCGGACGGCGGTGGTCGAGCCAGGACCCGGCCGGCCGGGCGACCGCGAGGGCCGCGCTCAGCCCGATCACCCAGGGCGCCTGCGCGGTGCCGGAGTGGTGGGTGAGGTAGCGGTTGAGCGAGGCGGCGAGCAGCAGCAGGAAGGCGGAGTCCAGCAGCAGTGCCAACCGGCCCGCGTCCGGGTCGCCGGTGTCACGGGTGCCGAGGGTGTCGCCGGTGCCGAGGGCGTCCCGGCGGCCGGTGCCGGTGCGGTCCGCAGCGCCGCGGCCGGCGGTCGGACGGGGCTGCTGCACGGGTGGCTCCTGGCTGAACGGGTGGTGCGGGCGCGGCCTGCGCCGGCCTGCACCGGCCCGTACCGTCGCAGTCCGGCCTCGCACCGACCTGCGTCGATCCCTCGATGGTGACCCGTCCGGCCCGGGGCCGCATCAGCCGATCGGTTGACCCCGGCGTCCACCATCATGCCCGGACGTCCGCGCCGGACCGTCGATGTGGCGGCGCCTTCCCCGGGCGGAGGATCGAAGCACGCCGCCGGGCGATCCCCCCAACGGCCCGGCGGCCCCCGAACCCCGCCCCACCCCACCCCGCCACACCCACCCCGCAGATCCGCTGAGGAGCTGGACCATGAAGAAGACCTCCGTGCGCACCCGGGTGCTGACCGGCACCGTCGCCGCCGCCGCGCTCGCCGCCGCCACCGTGGGCGCCGTCTCGGCCAGCGCCGAGTCCACCGACACCCCGGCCGTCCCGGTGGCGGCGAAGGCCGACACCCAGAACAAGAACCTGGCCGCGAGCAGCGGCCTGACCATCGACGCCGCCACCCGCGCCGCCCAGGCCGCCCTGGACGCGGCCACCAGGGCCGGCCAGCACGTGTCGGTCGCGGTCGTCGACCGCGACGGTGTCACCCGGGTGCTGCTGAAGGGTGACGGCGCCGGCCCGCAGGCCCCGGTCTCGGCCGAGCGCAAGGCCTTCACCGCGGTGTCCTGGAACGCCCCGACCTCGGAGCTGGCCAAGCGGCTGGCCCAGGCCCCGAACCTGAAGGACATCCCGGGCACCCTGTTCCTGGCCGGCGGTGCCCCGATCCAGTCGAAGGGCGCTCCGATCGCGGCCGTCGGCGTCGCGGGTGCGCCCAGCGGCGACCTGGACGAGCAGTTCGCGCAGGCCGGCGTCGCCGAGCTGGCGAAGTGACGTGAGCCCGGCCGCCGGCCCGCCCCGCGCGAGGGGAGGGCCGGCGGCCGGGTCATGGTCTCGTTCGGGTGAACACCGGGAGGGTCGCCGCAGAACACGGGATGACCCTTCGAAAAGCCGGTGCCACTGTCAGTGGCGCGTGGCAGGCTTCCCGGTATGACGGCGTGGACCCTCAACGACATCGAACGTGCGATCCGCTCCTCCTGGGGTGTCGACACCTGTGCGCCCGAGGATCTGGCCCACTGGCGTCCCGACAATCCCGCCCGCGGCCAGTGCGGGGTGACGGCGATGGTGGTGCACGACCTGCTCGGCGGCGAGCTCATGATGGGCGAGGTGTACGTCGACGGGGTGCGGACGGACCTCCACTGGTGGAACCGCTTCGCCACCGGCTTCGAGATCGACCTCACCCGTGAGCAGTTCGGGCCGGACGAACTGGTCGGCCCCGGCCGCCCGGTGGCCCGGCCGGCCCGCCCCGGCCGGCTCCAGGCCCAGTACGAGCTGCTGCGCGGCCGGGTGGTCGCCGAACTGGAGCGCGGGGCGGCCGACGACCGCACCCGGATGCCGGCCCGCGCCTGCGCGTGAGCCGCTGCCCGGCCGCCGGTGCGCCGCCCGGTTCACCGGTCGGCCCGCGGGCGTTCTGACGTACAGTCGGTCGTGCACGAGCAGGTGCGGCGACGGGAGTGCGGGGATGACCGGGCGGACGATCGGCTTCGTGGGGCTGGGTTCGATGGGGCGCGGCATGGCCGGCAGCCTGCTGCGGGCCGGCCACACCGTACGGGTCTGGAACCGCTCGCCCGGGCCGGTGGCCGCCATGGTGGCCGAGGGCGCGGAGGCGGCCGACTCGCTCGCCGAGGTGTTCGCCGCCGACACGGTGGTCTCCATGCTCGCCAACGACACGGCGGTCGAGCGGCTGCTCGACCCCGCGCTGCTGGCCGGCGCCGCGGCGACCCTGCACGTCAACATGGCCACCGTCTCGCTCGCGCTCGCCGAGCGGGCCGAGGAGCGGTACGCCGAGCACGGCATCGGCTACGTCGCCGCGCCCGTCCTCGGCCGTCCGCCGGTCGCGGCGGAGGGACGGCTGAACATCCTGGTCGCGGGCGCGCCCGAACTGCTGGAACGGGCCGAGCCGCTGTTCGCCGCGATGGGCGAGCGCACCTGGCACTTCGGTGAGAGCCCCCGGCAGGCCAACACGGCCAAGATCAGTGCCAACTTCCTGATCGCCTGCGCGATCGAGTCGATGGCCGAGGCGTGCAGTCTGGCCGAGGCGCACGGCGTCCGGCCGACCGACCTGGTGGAGATGCTCAGCGGGACGCTCTTCCCCGGGCCGATCCACAGCGGCTACGGCTCGATGGTGGCCGAGCGCCGCTACGAGCCGGCGGGGTTCCGGCTGCCGCTCGGACTCAAGGACGTCGGCCTCGCGCTGGAAGCGGGGGCCGCGCGCAACGTTCCGCTGCCGTTCGGCAGCATCCTGCGGGACGCCTTCCTGGACGCGCTGGCCCACGGCGACGGGGACAAGGACTGGGCGGCCGTCGCGGCCGTCGCCCGCCGCCGGGCCGGACTGCCCGACTGACCGTCGGCCGGGCCGCCCCCCGGTCCGCGCCCGGTGCTCCGCGCCCGCGCTTTGGCATGGGCGCGGAATAAACCGGCGTTCGGGGGCTGCTCACTCCTGGGTCCGCACCGTATGCACGACGGAGGAGTCCTGATGGCCGATCAGCCGTCCGGCGCCGAGGCACCGCGCCGTTTCCTGTTCCTCGACGCCAGCGCCCGCGCCGACGGCAACTCGGCCCGGCTCGCCCGGCTGGCCGCAGGGTCGAGCCTGCCGGCCGGTGCCGAGCAGCGTTGGCTGCGCCTCGACGAGCACCCGCTGCCGCCCTTCCGGGACCTGCGGCACACCGGCGACGGCAGCTACCCCGAGCCGGCCGGCCACGAGCGGACGCTGCTGGACGCCACCCTGGCGGCCACCGACCTGGTCTTCGTCGCGCCGCTGTACTGGTACTCGCTGCCGACCAGCGCCAAGCTCTACCTCGACCACTGGTCGGCCTGGATGCGGGTGCCCGGGGTGAACCTCAAGGCCCGGCTGGGCGGCGGCACGCTCTGGGGCGTCACGGCGCTCGCCACCGAGGACGACAAGGCCGAGCCGCTGATCGGCACCCTCCGGCTGACCGCCGGGTACATGGGGATGCGCTGGGGCGGGGTGCTGCTCGGCAACGGCAGCCGCCCGGGCGAGGTGCTGGACGACGAGCGGGCGGTGATCGCGGCCAAGTCGTTCTTCGCGGACTGAACCCCGGGCCGGGTCCGCCCGCGCAGCGCGGCACCGACGGCTACGGCGGCCCCGGCCGACCGGGCGTCGCGCGCGCGTCCGCCCCCGCCACCGGGGGCCGTGCGCTACCGTCCTTCGGACGTGTACCCGTCACGCGGCACCCCGGCGGTCGACTCGGGGCAAGGTGCAAAAGCCTTACCAGTGGCCAGAGTTGGATGATTCGGGCACTTCGCCCCCCGGTTCGATTCGTAGCGTGCCACCCGCCTTCCGGACCGGTCGGGTCGTTCGGTACTCTCCGTCGGACTTTCAGCTTCGCGGGGGGTACGTGGCGTCTGCGGCCGCCCCCTCGCGCCCCGGGCCTCGCCCGGACACTTCCGTGAGGTCTCCTTGTCCATACGTCGCAGTCTTGCCCTTGCCGGAGCCGTCGCGCTCGCGTCCTCGCTCGTCCTGGCCGGCGCCCAGGGCGCCATGGCCGTCGGTGCCACCGGCACCCCGTCCGCCGCCGCGCAGCAGGCCGACAAGGCGTCGCACGCGAGCCTCGATCTCTCGCTGAACGGCGTGCCCGGCACCTTCATCGCCGGCGGTGACGCCCGCGAGTTCACCTTCAGGGTCGACAACAGGACGAAGCACGACTTCGTCTTCATCCCGCTGCTCAAGTTCAAGAACAAGGCGGGCTCGCTCCAGGCGAAGGACCTCAAGGTCCAGTACCGGCTCCCCGGGGGCGAGTGGCAGACCGCCGTGGTCGCCCCCGACCAGAGCGGGGAGAAGAACGACTCCGTCCTGATGATGCTCGGCACCCTCGACGGGGCCGGCAACCCGGTCGCCGACGACCTGCTCGGGGTGAACCGCGGCAAGAACGTCCCGATCAAGGTCCGGGCGTCCTTCACCGACGGTGCCCCGCTCGGCCGGGCCGGCGTCGTCCCGGTCGTCTTCGCCGCCGAGCTCGACGACTCCAGCCACCAGCCGGTCGACAACGGCCACCTCAGCTGCGAAGGCGGCGTGGGCTTCGTCATCAAGGCGCACGGCGGCGGCAAGCCGTCCCCGACGCCCACCGCGTCGCAGACCGGCAAGCCCAGCCCGACCCCGACCCAGACGGGCAAGCCCAGCCCGACCGCGAGCAGCTCCTCGTCGGCCACCGCGACCGCCACGCCGACGGAGAAGCCGACCGAGACGCCCACCGGCAAGCCGACCGAGAAGCCCACCGAGAAGCCCACCGAGAAGCCCACCGAGAAGCCGACCACCCCGGCCACCGGCGAGCCCTCCGGCTCGGCCACCGCCCCGGCCCCGGCCGAGAGCAGCGGCGACGCCGCGGGCCCGATCGACTTCCCGGTCGTGCCCCCGGTCATCACCCCGCCGCCGCTGACCCCGGCCGCCGTCGACAAGGCCAAGGCCGCCGCGGACGGCAGCGACAAGGCCCTGGCCCAGACCGGTGGCGGTGACAACACCACCGCCATCGCGGCCGCCGGCGGCGCCGTCCTGGCGGCCGGTGTCGGCACCCTCGTGGTGCTGCGCCGCCGCAAGTCCGCCCAGCAGGGCTGACCCGCAACGCACCGACGCCCGGGAGGGCCGGGCCGCGGCTGATGCCGGCCCGGCCCTCCCGGCGTTCCCGGGCACGCTCACTCCCGCAGGTCCGGGCGCGTCCCCGCAGCCCCCGCGCCGCCCGCGGATCCGTCCCGTCGGACGGATCCGCGGGCGGCGCGGACGGTTCTCCTCCGTCACATAGGATGTCCGGCCGGAGGGGGGCGGAACGGCGGGGAGAGGACAGGTGCGGACAGCACGCACGGCACGGGCCACCACCGACTACGAGGCGGCGACCGGGCGGATCGCCGGGTTGCCGCTGCGCAGGCACCACGTCCTGCTGGCCGCCTGGACGGTGCTCTGGTTCCTCCTGGTGGAGCCCAGCGGCGGCTTCTCCTGGCACTACCTGCGCCAGGGCGAGCAACTGCTCTTCAGCGATCAGCCCGACGGCGGCCTGTCGCTCTACGCCCGCCACCCGGAGCTCCAGATCGGCCCGGTCAGCCTGGCCGCGGCAAGGCTCACCGCCCCGTTCGCACCGCACACCGGCGAGCTGATCGCCGAGGCGGTGAGCGCCGGGCTGGGCCTGGTGATGCTGGTCGTGGTCGGCCGCACCGCCGCCCTGTACTACCTCGGCACCGGGATCAACCACCGGCGGCTCCAGCAACGGCTGCTGATCGCCGGGCTGGCGTTCATCCCGATGTGGGTCGAGGTCTCGGTCCGCTTCGCGCACCTGGACGACGTCCTCGCGCTGTTCTTCACCACCCTCGCCGCCCACGCCCTGGCCCGCGGCAAGCCCGTCCAGGTCGCGGTGCTCCTGGCGCTGGCGGTGGACTCCAAGCCCTGGGCGATCGCCTTCGCCCCGCTGATCCTGGCGCTGCCCCGGCCCGCCTGGCTGCGCACCGCGCTCTGGTTCTGCGCCCTGGTGGCGATCGCCTGGCTGCCGTTCTACCTGGGCAACCTGGACACCATGGCGGCCGCCAAGTTCACCATCCCGAACCAGCCCGCCTCCGCGCTGCGCTGGTTCGGGGTCACCGACCCGTCCACCCCCTGGTGGGACCGGCCCACCCAGTTCGCGCTCGGCATCGGGCTCGGCTGCGTCGCCGTTTGGCGCGGCCGCTGGCCGGCCGTGGTGCTGCTGGGCGCGGACGCCCGCGTCCTGCTCGACCCGAGCGTCTACACCTACTACACGGCCTCGATCCTGCTCGGCACCCTGCTCTGGGACGCGGTGGGGCAGAAGCGGCTCGTCCCGTGGTGGAGCTGGATCGCGCTGGTCGCGCTGTACGGCGGCACGCTGTTCCTCCCGTCGGACGCGGCCCGCGGCTTCGTCCGGCTCGCCTTCGTGGTGGTCTCCGCCGCGTACGTGCTGTTCTGGCCCGCGCAGCGGTCCCGTCGGCCGCGGTCCGGTGCGCCGGGCGACGGCGACGGCGACGGCGAGGGCGGTGCCGTCGGCCACCGGGGCGGGCGACGGCGCGTGCGGGTGTCGGCCGGCGCCGGGGTCTGATGCGGGAGGGCCCGCTCCCGTTCACCGCTTGACCCTCACGCGACGTGAGAGCCGAGGGTGGTGGTCAGCACCAGGGAGGAACTCCGATGACCAGTGAGGGCTACTCGGTCGGCGCCGTGGCGAAGATCGCCAAGGTGACCGTCCGCACCCTGCACCACTACGACGGGATCGGTCTGCTGTCCCCGGCCGGCCGTACCCGGTCCGGCTACCGCCGGTACACGGACGCCGACCTCGACCGGCTGCAGCAGATCCTCTTCTACCGAGAGCTCGGGTTCCCCCTGGAGGAGATCGCGGCGATCCTGGACGACGACTCGGTCAGCCCGACCGAACACCTCCGGCGGCAGCACCGGCTGCTCACCGACCGGATCAGTCACCTCCAGGAACTCGCCTCAGCCGTCGAACACGCCATGGAGGCACGGAGAATGGGCATTCAGCTGACCCCGGAGGAGAAGTTCGAGATCTTCGGCGAGGACTACCAGGAGGACTGGGAGCAGGAGGCCGAGCAGCGCTGGGGCGACACCACGGCCTGGGCCGAGTCGCAGCGCCGCACCGGCGGCTACTCCAAGGCCGACTGGCAGCGGATCCAGGCCGAGATGACCGGGCTCAACGACCGCCTGGCCGAGGCGCTCACCGCCGGCGAGCCCGCCGACGGCCCGGTGGCCACGGACCTCGCCGAGGAGCACCGGCAGCACATCTGCCGGAACTTCTACGACTGCACGTACACCATCCACCGCGGCCTGGCCGGGCTGTACGTCTCCGACCCGCGCTGGACCGACACCTACGAGAAGATCGCGCCGGGCCTGGCCCAGTGGCTGCACGACGCCATCCTCGCCAACGCCGACCGGCGCGAGGAGAAGCGCGCGGGGCAGTAGGTCGCGTGCCCGGGCCACCCCGCGCCCACCCCGCGCCCACGCCACCCCGCGCCCGATGAAGCGCCGGGCTCAGGCCACCCCGCGCCCGAAGGAGCGCCGGTAGGCGGTCGGGGAGGTGCGCATCACCCGGCCGAAGTGGTGGCGGAAGGTCGCGGCGCTCTCGAAGCCGACCGCCACGGCGATCTCCTCCACCGACCCCTCCGGCGACTCCAGCAGCGCCAGACTGGCCGCGATGCGCTGGGTGACGACCCAGCGCATCGGGCTGGTCCCGTTGCGGGCGGTGAAGTGCCGCAGGTACGAGCGGTCCGACATCCGGGCGGCGCCGGCCAGTTGCGAGATGGTCAGCGGGGAGGCCAGGTGGTCCAGCGCCCACTGCATGCTGCGGGCGATCCCGTCGTCCTCCTCCTCGACCGGGCGGACCGCCGCCTCGATGAACTGGGACTGCCCGCCGTCCCGGTGCGGTGCCACCACGAAGCGCCGGGCCACTGTGTTGGCCACTTTGGCGCCGTGGTCCCGGCGGACCAGGTGCAGGCAGAGGTCGATGCCGGCCGCGCTGCCCGCGCTGGTCAGCACGTCGCCGTTGTCCACGTAGAGCACGTCCGGATCGACCCGCACCGCGGGGTAGCGCTGCTGGAGCAGCTCGGCGTACCGCCAGTGGGTGGTCGCCCTCCGGCCGTCCAGCAGGCCGGCGGCGGCCAGGGCGAAGGCGCCCGAGCAGATCGACACGATCCGGGCGCCGCGCGCGTGCGCGGTGCGCAGCGCCTCGACCAGCGCGGGGGAGACGTCCCCGGCCCGGCGACCGGGAGATGCCCCCACGCCGCCGAACGCGTTCGGCACCCCGGGGACCACCACGGTGTCGGCCGCGGCCAGCTCGTCCAGCCCGTGCCGGGCGGTCAGCGTGAAGCCGCCCACCGCCTCCAGCGCCGTACCGGGCCGGTCCGCGCACACCTTCAGCCCGTACCAGGGCGCCGCCAGCAGGCCGGTCAGCTCGGGTCGCGCAAGCCCGAACACCTCGACCACCACGCCGAGTTCGAACGGCGCCATGCCCGGGAAGGCGTACACGGCGACGTCGTGCACGGGCTCCGGGCGCCGACCGATGGTGACGGCCACCGGCCGTGGCCCGACGGCGGCTTCGGCGACCGGGGCGCCGGCCGGGCCGTCGACGTTCTGCTCGGCCATGCGAACCCCCTGCTCACGGGTGGCGGAATGCCGGTGAGTGTAGCCGTCCCGGCCCCTTCGGAATTTTCTTCGAACCCGACTGCAACCTTCACCTCCGTCACACGTCCTTTGGTACGGGGGCGGAGGGAACCCGGCGGAGGGCGGCTGGGATGATCCCCCCGATCACGATCTTGATCAGGTGGACCTGACGGAACGGCGGCCGCCGTCACCGTCCCGGGGGAAAGCGGAATCGCGAATGTCCATGGCCATCGGGCCGACCGCCGTGCAGGCAGGGGGGCGCGGCTTCTCCGTCCGCGGAGTGGTCGCCGCACTGTTCGGCGCGCAGGAGGTCGGCGAGCCGCTCGCCGCCGTCGCCACCGAGCAGGAGGCGAAGCAGCGCCGCTCCGGGTTCCGGCTGCTGCGCGGCGGCCGGAAGCCCGCCGAGGACCGGCCCACCCTGACCGACCTCTACCACGCCCACCGGCTCGGTCTGGTCCGGATGGCGGTCCTGCTGGTCGACCACCAGGACCTGGCCGAGGACGTCGTGCAGGACGCCTTCACCCAGCTCTACCAGCGCTACGGCGAGGAGCTGGACGACCTCGACAACGCCCTCGGCTACCTGCGCACCTCGGTGGTCAACGGGGCCCGCTCGATGCTTCGCCGCCGCAAGACCGCCCGCGAGTACGTGCCGCCGCACGTGGCCGACGCCCCGTCCGCCGAGGACCACGCGGTGCTCAACGACGAGCACCGCCGGGTGCTGGTCGCCCTGCAGGAGTTGACTCCCCGCCAGCGTGAGGTGCTGGTGCTGCGCTACTGGTCCGACATGTCGGAGGCGCAGATTGCCGAGACCCTGGGACTGTCCCGGGGCGCCGTGAAGTCCACTGCCAGCCGCGCTCTGGACGCCTTGGAAAAGCACCTGGAGAAGGTTCGATGACCGACAAGCTCCCCCGCCGCATCGGCGGCGACGGCGACGGGCCGGCCGAGACACCGACGGAACGGCTGCTCCGCGAGGCGATGACGGCCCGGGCCTCCATGGTCACGGCGGCCGGCCTGCGACCGGCCGCTCCCCCGAAGAACCGCATCCGCCGGCTGCGTCCGGTGTACGCCGTCACCGTGCCGCTCGGCCTGGCCGCCGCCATGGCGCTCGGCGTGCTCACCTTCCACGGCGAGCCGGTCGCCCAGGACCAGGTCCCGCCCCCGGCCGCCACCCTGACCGCCGCGCCGAGCCCGACGCCCGAGCCGACCGGCGAGCCCAGCCCGACGGCTGCCCCCACCGCCTCGGGCACCCCCGCCGGCGAGGCCGAGCCCGAGGTCCCGCTCGCCGACGCCGCCGCCCCCTCCGCCCCCTCGGCCTCCAACACGCCGCCCGGTGCGGCGAGTTCGTACAACTTCAGGGGTGTCAGGTTCAAGGTTCCGGCCGGTTGGAAGGCCGTGCCGGTCTCGACCAGTCAGGTCTGCGTCCTGAGCCCGGGGGCTCCGACGGACCCGCAGCAGGGCTGGGCGCCGGCGAAGTGCGAGCCGTACGGCGTCCTGGTCGTGGTCTACAACAGCCCGGACGAGATCGTCGGCGGTGCCTGGCCGACGACGGCCGACCTGACCGCCGACGGAGGCTGGGGCCACCAGCCGAACTGCCCGATCTGGGGCCGGCCCTACATCCCCGAGAACGGCTACTCCTCGATCGGCGCCCCAGTGCGGACCAAGCCCACCGTGGCCGGCCGGACGATCGACAAGACCCAGTGGAACGTCACCTGCAAGCCCGGGGACACCTTCACGGCCCAGCTGTGGGGGATGGGTACGGACCAGGTCTTCGTGGTGGCGAACGGGCTCAAGAGCGACTACCAGTCGGGCCTGACGGCGATCGTCAACAGCCTGGACGTGAGCGGCCACAAGGCGCCGGGCCTGTCCGCGACCGAACAGGCCGCGAAGGACCTCGTCATCACGGTCGACGGAGGCATCGGCGCGGGGCAGAAGGTGTCCAACAGCGGCACCCCGGTGACCTTCACGGTGACGTACCGGAACTCCGGCCAGAAGACCTACGACAAGCTCCAGCCGCTGGTGTACACCAACGAGTACGCCGGGACGCCGCCGAACGAGGTGCTCCCGACGAACAAGGGCAAGCTGGAGCGCCAGGACGGCGGCAGCTGGACGGAGATCCCGCTCTCGATGGGGGGCGGCATGGACTACGCCGCGGTGAGCCAGAAGGCCTGGTTCTCGCTCGCGCCGGGTGAGTCCAAGAAGGTGACCTACCGGATGGCCCTGGACCTGGTGGACGGGCCGGGGACGATGCCGGTGTCCGTCCAGGCGACGCTGCCGTACGACGGCACCACGACGCTGACGCCGTTGAAGGAGCTGACCGTCCCGGTGACGGTCGTGAAGTAGCCGTCCCAGGCGGGCCGTCGAGGCGCCGTGACCGGGTATCTCCCCTGGTCACGGCGCCTTTCGGCGTTCCGGGCGAAGTCCGCGAAAAATTCTTCGAACCCACCTGCAACCCCCCGGGGGGATGGACGTCTATCAGGGTGAGAGGCGGGGAGAGCGAGCCGGCGGAGCCGGGGGGCTCGGGCCGGCTCCTCGGGGCGCGACATCAGGCGCCCGTTCATCCGATCACCATCACCTTCATCACCACGTGTCCTTGGGGGGACTGTCACATGAACGCGTCCGTTATCGCCCGTATTGCGAAGATCGTCCCGCTGGCCGTCGTCGCCGCCGTCGGTGTCGCCGCCTGCGGCCCGACGAGCGGCGGAGCGTCCGTCGCCGCCTCCGCCCCCACCTCCACCCCGGCCGTCACCTCCTCGGCCACGCCGGGCGCGGGCGCCGTCCCGGCCACCCCCACCCCGGCCGCGCCGACCACCCCTGCCGCGCCGACCACCGAGGCGGCTCCGGCCGCCGCCGCGCCCGCGGCGGAGGCGCCCGCGGCCCCCGCTGCCGCCGGCACCGACGCCAAGCCGTCCGCGAAGGCCCCGGCCAAGCTGGTCTCCGCCAAGCCGGCGACCAGGCCCGGCGGCATCGGGATCACCTTCAACGGCCTGCGCGAGGGCCAGAAGATCCAGGTGGGCGACAAGGTCGCGTTCTCGGTGACCTGGAAGAACAACGACGCCTCGGGCACCCGCGCGGTGGCGCCGGTGGTGGCGACGCAGCAGTACGAGGGCGCGCCGTGCCAGCTGGTGCTCTCGATGGCGGAGGGCACGCTGGAGCGCAAGGACGCCTCGGGCTGGACCGCCCTGCCGGCACTGAGCCAGGGCGGCGGGATGGACTACGCGGGCACCGGCGACGCCGCCGCCTTCACCCTGGCCGCGGGCGAGAGCCGGACGGTCGAGTACCGGATGTCGCTCGACGTGAACAACCGCCCCGGAAGCCTCGCCATCGAGGCGGACGCCCCGACCCCGCACGCCAAGTCGTACAAGGACATGGCCAGGAGCGTGGTGACCGCGAAGGTCGTCGATGCCCACCGCCCGGTGGTGAACTCGGTCTCCGAGCCGTCCCTGCTGGTCTACGGCGGCGCCCCGACCGAGTTCTCCTACAAGCTCTCCTCGCCGGACGGTGTCACCCGGCTGTACCCGTCGGTGTTCCTGTCCACCCGGAACAGCGAGGGGCTGTCCGAGTCGGACGTCACGGTGCAGGCGAAGGTCGGCGACGAGTGGAAGACCCTCACCACGGTCCAGGACTGCAACGGTCGGCTCGGGGCTGAGCCGGCCGAGCTGGCGGACCTCCTCCCGGGCAGCTCGGTCTCGTACACCTTCCGGGTCGCGGTGGCGCGGCACGCCGGACCGATGGCCATCGAGGTCGGCGGGGTGGCCGCCGGCCACCACAGCGCGGACTCCCTGGTCCAGCCCTACAGCAAGGGCTGAGCCCGCACCGAAGCCGAAGGGCCCGGCCTCCCACTGCTCGGGAGGCCGGGCCCTTCACCGTGGCCTCGTCATGGCCGTCGTGCGGCGGCTCAGGCGAGCGAGGCCATCCAGGCCTCGACGTCCTCGGCGCTGCGGGGCAGGCCGGCCGAGAGGTTCTCGTTGCCGTCGGCGGTGACCAGGATGTCGTCCTCGATCCGGACGCCGATGCCGCGGTACTCCTCCGGCACGGTCAGGTCGTCCTGCTGGAAGTACAGGCCGGGCTCGACGGTCAGCACCATGCCGGGGACCAGCAGCGCGTCGACGTGCTCCTCGCGGCGCGAGTGGGCGCAGTCGTGGACATCCAGGCCGAGCATGTGCCCGGTGCCGTGCAGGGTCCAGCGGCGCTGGAGGCCGAGCTCCAGGACCTTCTCGACGTCGTACACCGAGGCGTCCAGCAGGCCCCAGGCGAGCAGCCGCTCGGCGAGGACGCGCTGCGAGGCCTCGTGGAAGTCGCGGAACCGGGCGCCGGGCCGCACCGCGGCGATGCCGGCCTCCTGGGCGTCGTACACGGCGTCGTAGATCCGGCGCTGGAGCCCGGTGAAGCGGCCGTTGATCGGCAGGCTGCGGGTGACGTCGGCGGTGTAGAGGGTGCTGGTCTCCACGCCCGCGTCCAGCAGCAGCAGCTCGCCGGGGCGCACGTCGCCGTCGTTGCGCACCCAGTGCAGGGTGGTGGCGTGCGGGCCGGCCGCGGCGATGGTGCCGTAGCCGACGTCGTTGCCCTCGACCCGGGCACGGCGCCAGAAGGTGCCCTCGATCCAGCGCTCCGAGGTGGCGACGGCCTGGCCCAGCTCGCGGACCACGTCGGTGAAGCCCTTGACGGTGGCGTCGCAGGCGGCGCGCAGCTCGCCGATCTCCCACGCGTCCTTGACCAGCCGCAGGCCGCTCAGGAACTCCTTGAGCCCGGCGTCCTTGTCCTCGTCCAGGGCGTCGGCGAGCGCGGCCTCCAGGCCGGCGTCGTAGCCGCGGACGATCCGGGTCGGCACGGCGGGGTCCGCGGCCTTCGCGGCCAGCTCCTCGGCGGCCTGGCGCACGTCGCGGGCGGGCAGGCCGAGCAGCTGCTCCTGCTCGCTCAGGCTGTGCCGGCGGCCGACCCACAGCTCGCCGTTGCCGTCCAGCCAGAACTCGCCGTTCTCGCGGTTCGAGCGGGGCAGCAGGTAGAGCACGAACGCGTGGCCGGTGTCGCCGGTCGGCTCGCCGACCAGCACCGCGTCCTCGGTCTGGTCACCGGTGAGGTGGACGTACTCGCTGGAGGCGCGGAACGCGTAGTCGGTGTCGTTGGAGCGGACCCGCAGGTTGCCGGCCGGGACGACCAGGCGCTCGCCGGGGAAGGCGGCGGAGAGCGCGGCGCGGCGCTCGGCCGCGTACGGGGCCTGGGCGACGGGGGAGAGGCCGTGCAGCTCGGTGTCGGCCCAGCCGGACTTCATCGAGGCGGCCAGCTCGTCGGAGATCTCGCCGTAGAGACCGTTCTTGCGGCCCTTGTGCTGCTCGGGCTCCTCGCCGCCCTCGGCCTCGGGGTTCTCGGCCACCGCGGGGGTACGGTCCTCGGTCACGTGCAACGCCTCCTTGGGGGGTGGTACCGCCGCCCCTCGGGGGAGGTGTCGGATCGCGACACGCGCGGGCGGCCGTGCGTCCATGGTACGGACGCCGGGCCGCCCGCCCTTTTCGGGTCCGAACCTTCACTCGAAGCGGGCCGCCAGCAGCATCAGGTCGTCGGTGGCGGTGCCCGCGGGCGGCGGGGCCGGGCAGACGGCCAGCAGGTGGGCGCAGAGCCGGTCCGGGTCGATCCGCACGTCGCGCGGGGCGTCGGCGGCGGCGCGGCGCAGGTTGGCCTGCCCGGCGTGCAGGGTGGGGCCGAAGCGGCGGGCCAGGCCGTCGGTGTAGAGCAGCAGGGTGTCGCCGCGCTCGGCGGTGAACTCCACCCCGGGGGCCTCCCAGCAGGCCAGCATGCCGAGCGGGGCGGAGAGCGAGGTCTCGACGAACTCGGCGCCGTGCCGGCCGACCAGGACCGGCGGGCAGTGCCCGGCGCCGGCCAGGGTGATCCGGCGCTCCTCGGGCTCGACCCAGGCGTAGACGGCGGTGGCGGAGCGGCTCGGCTCGGTGGTCTTGAGCAGCAGCTCCAGGTCCCCCAGGACGGAGACCGGGTCCTCGCCCTCCAGCACCGCGTACGCCCGCAGCGCGGCCCGGACCCGGCCCATCGCGGCGGCCGCGCCGGGGGCGGAGCCGGGGCCCGCGCCGGGGCCGTCGCCGGAGACGGAACCGACGGTGAGGCCGATGGTGCCGTCCGGCAGCGGGATCGCGTCGTACCAGTCGCTGCCGGCGGAGCGCTCCAGCCCGGCGGGGACGAGCCGGGCGGCCAGCCGCAGCCCGGCGGCCTGGGGGAGGCGGTCCGGCAGCAGGCCGCGGCGCAGCGCCTCGGTGGTGCGCGAGATCCGGTCCGCCTCCAGCTGCTTGGCGAGCAGCGGGGCGGCGATCTCGCAGTAGTGGCGGGCCAGTTCGCGCTGGCATTCGGTCGGTTCGGCGGGCTCGTCGTAGAACCACAGGGCGGCGGCGAGCGGGCCGTCCTCGGCGGTGGCGAGCGGCAGGCCGTAGGCGCCGCCGAGGCCGAGGTGGACGGCGAGTTCGCGCAGCCGGGTGCCGATGGCCGGGTCCTCGGCGAGGTCGCGGGAGTGCAGCCGGGCGGGCCGGTCCCGTTCGCGCAGCAGCCGGGCCAGCAGGCTCTGCTCGGTCGGGACGGTCTCCAGGGCGCCGAGGCTGGCGCGGTCGAGGCCGAAGCCGACCGGCTGTCCGGGCCCGCCGCCGGGCCGCCTGGTGACCAGCACGCCGCGCCGGGCGCCGAGCAGGGCGGCGCCGGAGGCGAGGACGGTGTCCAGGGTGGCGGCCAGGCCGCGGGTGCGGGCGAGCCGCTCGGTGTGCTCGTGCAGGCTGGTGATTTCGGACAGGCGTCCGGCCAAACGGTCCTGCACGGCGGCGGACGGCGCCGTGCGGGCGTCCGTCGTGCCGTCCAGGGCGTCGACGGGGCCGGGCAGGTCCGGCAGGTCGAGGACGGTGAGCCCGCCTGCGCAGCCGGGTTCGCCCGGCTCGGCGGTCGTCGTCGACGGGAGGGCCGTCGACGGGTGGGACTCGTTCATGCCGTCACTCCTGACGCGGTGCTACGTGCCATGCGAAACCCCCAGATACGGCCAATGTGGAGCGAGCACGGCCTTAGGGCGCGTTTCGCCTCGATTCGCTACTACTCGTCATTGATCGACAGCAATGCCACCACTTCTACACAGGCCATTCGGGGCATGTCCAGATCCAGGACGACGCGGTGGCCTGTTCCACATCCATCGCGACCCGGTCGGGGGGCGCGCGGGGTTGGTGCGCGCGCCGGTCGGGCCGGGAGGCATGGAGCGGGCCGCGAACGGGCAGAACCGGGAGGACGGCCCGGGCGGCCGTCCGGATCGTATGTCCGTGCCGCCCGTGAGCCGGGCTGGCCGGAACTCTCTCACTCGTACGGTGGAACCAAGCGTGCCCGGGCGGCGTCCATCCGTCGCGTACGGGATTCTCGTTCCAAGGGCTGTGCCGGTGCGCGGCCCTTTCATGTCGTGCTCCACACCCGCTCCACGTCGAAGCCGCGCCGCCCGCCCTGCCGCCCGCCCCGCGCCGCGCCGCCCGGGGACCGTGCCGCGGCGGGCCCGCACGGAGGATCCCGACGGACGCCGGCGGGGCGGAGCGAACCGAGCGGTCAGGGAAAGGAACGAGCGCCATGCGTGAGAATCCGAAGGACCGGTCGGAGGAGCGTTCCGCCCGGCTCGCCGCGGCCCTGGCGGCCGCCGTCGACCACCGCTGGCCCGTGGTGCCGGGCGCCGTGCTGCGCGACGGCCGGTGCTCCTGCGGCGACCTGGACTGCACCGTCCCCGGCGCGCACCCCCACGACCCCTCGCTGCTGGCCGCCACCACGGACGCCCGGATGGTGCGCTGGTGGTGGGAGCGGCAGAGCCCGGACGCGCCGGTGCTGGCCGCCACCGGCTCCACGGTGTCGGCGGTCAGCCTGCCCGCGGCGGCCGGCGCCCGGGCGCTGGTCTACCTGGGCGCGCTGCGGCTGCCGCTCGGACCGGTGCTGGCGATGCCGGGCCGCTACGCGCTGTTGGTGGCCCCGTACTCGCTGGACGTGCTCGGTGAGATGCTCGCCCAACTCCCTTGGGTGCCGGGCTCGTTGCGCTATCACGGGCCGGGTGGCTTCCTGGCGCTGCCGCCCGGAGGCGCGGCCGCGGGGGTCGCCGCGGCCGGAGGGCGGGGGAAGGTGCGCTGGGTGCTGGCACCGCGGCCGGGTGCCGGCGGCGGGGTCTGGCTGCCGCAGGTCGGGCCGCTGCTGGGGGAGTTGGTGGAGGCGGCGGTCCGGTTGGACAGCGGACGCTCGGCCTACTGAGGAGCGCAGGTGCCGGGCGGGGCGTCGGGGCCTCCGCGTCGGGGCGTGCACCGGGGCGTTCCGGAAAAACAAAAGATCCGGCCGCTGGCGACGGGGGATGCACCAGCGGCCGGACTCTTTAGACAGTAACAAGGATCTGCGCCCGCGCCAATTTCCAAGACGCCCTCCACGCCCGGAAATTGCGCGTTCACCGCGACAATGTGACGCGTATCACGCGGATCCTGCGCGCTTTAGTTCAGGGTGACCTGACGGTTCACCAGGTTCGCGCGGGCGCGCCGCTCCTCGGCGGTCAGCGGGGTCCCGTCGGCGAGCACGGCGGCGAGCCGCTCGGCGAACTCGGCGGCCGGCTTCTCGCAGTCGGCGGCGGTCATCGCGAGCGGGAGGTCCCACACCGGGACGGTCAGGCCGTGCGCGCGGAACGAGCCCACCAGGCGGGTGTCCGCGCCGAGCGAGGCCTCGCCGGCCGCGTTCAGCCGGGCCAGCGCGTCCAGCAGTTGCTCCTCCGGCACGGTCATCACCCAGCGCAGGTGGTTCTTGTCCGGAGTGCCGCACCAGTAGGCGGAGTCCACGCCGGCGAGCTTCTCGGTCGGGATGGCCGAGGCGTTGGCGCGCTCCAGGGAGGCGGCGACCTCACCGGTGGCGGCCTCGGCGTCCTCAAGCCAGAACTCGAAGCCGGTGTGCACGGTGGGCGTGAACGCGGCCCCGGCGTCCAGCAGGTCCTGCAGGCGGCGCCCGCCCGGGACGGTCCGGCGGGCCGGCACCGGGCTGCCCGGCTCGGTGGCCAGGGCCAGCTCCAGGGCGTCCGCGAGGTCGCGGCTGAGGTCGCCGGAGGCGGACTGGGTCTGCAGGCCGAGCAGGATCGAGCCGTCCTGGCGGCGCAGGGCCGGCCAGGCCAGCGGCAGCACGGTGGCCAGGGTCACCGACGGGACGTCACCGGTGGCGCCGTCCGTCACCCCGGCGGCCAGCGTCAGCGGCACCGTGGCGGCGGGCACCAGCTCGCGCAGCGCCACCCAGTCGGCCTCGCCCGACAGGCCCTCGAACGGGCGGTGCACCAGCTCCTGCACCGCGTGCGAGGCCTCCCGGCCGTGACACGCCTTGTACCGGCGGCCGGAGCCGCAGGGGCAGTCCTCGCGGGCCCCGACCACGGGGATCTCGCCCGTGACGGCGGTGGTGGACTGGCGCTGCGGCGCCTTCTTGGCGGCCTTCTTGCCCATGCTGCGGCTCTCCCGGAAACGGTGGTCCTGTGTTCCGGGAAGCCTAACGACACATTCCCCGCGCCCGGCTCACGCGCTACGGGCGTCGCCCCCGGTGCGCCGGGCGTGCCGGGCCCGGGCGGGCAGCGCCGCCCAGACCGTGACCTCGCCGGGGGCGTCGCGCACGCCCCAGTCGCTGGCCAGCTGGTCGACGATGCTCAGGCCGCGGCCGCCGCGCGAGGTCAGCGAGGGACTCGCGGGCAGCGGCCGGGTGGCCGCCCCGCCGTCCGTGACCTCCAGGGTGAGCACCCCGTCGGCGTGCATCTGCCAGCGGACCAGCACGCCGCCGTCCGGCTCGTCCGAGCCCTCGGCGGACTCCCGGCCGCCCGGTGCGGCGCGCGTCCCGGACGGGACGCCGACCAGCACCTGCCCGAGCACCTCGGCCCGGCCGCTGCGGCCCAGGGCCGGCAGCGGGCCGAGCGGACGGGCGTATCGACAGGCGTTGCTCAACAGCTCGGAAAGGATCAGAACAGCATCATCGATGACCGGTTCCGGTATCTGCCGGTCACCCAGATCTCGACGCAGTCGGCGCCGTGCGACCCCGACACTCGCTGGGCCGTGCGGCACTGCCATGGTCGATGAAGTCGGCACTTCACGCGCCACCATCAACGCCACCCCCGGACCTCCTTCAGCGTATGCCGAGGGAGAGATGCCCCTTGGTAATGCGTCGGAAACGAGCACCGGACGATCCCGCGAGCCCATTTCGAGTGCGGCGACCGACGGTCGACATCAGGTCATTCCGTGCTCACCCTCTGTCGCCTGGATGCAAGAATTCCGGCAATTTCGCGCAAGGAAGGTTTGACTGCCGACCAGAGTGATCGGACCGGAGTGATCGGATCGGGGTGATCGGATCGGGTGATCGGATCGGGCCGACCGGACGCAAGTGACCTGACGGAGCGACCGGTTCGGGGCGACCGGATCGGGCGGGTGCGGCCCCGGACGCACCGGCGGATCACCGGCCGAGCTGCGCCAGCACCTCCGCGGGCCGGTTGGTGATGATCGCGGACACCCCGAGCTCCAGGCAGAGCTCGACGTCGGCCGGCTCGTCCACCGTCCACACGTGCACCTCGTGCCCCAGCTCGCGCAGCCTGGTCACCAGGTGCGGGCGGGCCCGCACCAGCTCGATGCCCGGGCCGGCGATCCGCGCCCCGCCCGGCAGCGGCGAACCCTCGCGCAGCCGGCCGAGCAGCGGCAGGGTCCGCTCGAACAGGAACACCCGCCGGTACTGCGGCGCGGCGGCGGCCACCCGGTTCAGCGCGATCGAGGAGAAGCTCATGATCCGGGCGGACGGGCGGTCGCCGCCCCGGGTCGCGCCGATCCCGAACCGCTCCAGCGTCCGCAGCAGCTCGGCCTCCACCCGGCCGCGGAAACGCACCGGGTGCTTGGTCTCGATCGCCAGGTCCACCGGGCGGCCGCACTCCACCACCAGCTCCAGCAGCCGCTCCAGCCGCAGCACGCCGCGCAGCTCCGGGTCGACGCTGGGGCGGCCGGTCTTCCAGGCGCCGAAGTCGTAGTCCTCCAGCTCGGCGAGGGTCATCGCCGAGACGGTGCCCCGGCCGTTGGAGACCCGGCCGATCCGGCGGTCGTGCACGCAGACCAGCGCGCCGTCGGCGGTGACCCGGACATCGCACTCCAGCGCGTCGGCGCCCTCGTCGAGCGCGCGCCGGTAGGCCGCGAGGGTGTGCTCGGGCAGGGCGTGGGAGGAACCGCGGTGGGCGATCACCTGGACGGACGGCACGGTGCGCGCCGCCGGCGAGGACAGGTCTGGGCTGGTCACAGGCCCAACGATAGGCGGCACAGGTGAAGCGCGGACAAAGACGGCCCCAACCTGTGGGGCCGTCTTCCTGCCCGCGGGGCCGTCCCGGCCGGGCCCGCGGGGCCGGGCCGCCCCCGCTTCGCCCGGTGCGGGCGGCCCGCTCAGTGCCGGTCGGCGCGGCGGGAGAGCGGGGTGAGCGCCCAGGTGACCAGGGCGGGCACCAGGAAGGCGAACAGCGAGGCGGAGGTCCACTCCTGCGGGGTGAAGTGCAGCGACTCCTGGGCCGAGGTCCAGAAGTCCGTCCACCAGCCGGCCACCTTGGTCGGCGCGATGAACTGGTAGACCGCGAAGCCCAGGGCCCACGGCAGCAGCATCGGCCAGCGGGACGGCGCGTCGGCGGAGAGGTTCCAGCCGCGCCGCCCGGCGCCGAGGAAGTAGTCCACCACGAGCACCGCCAGCAGCGGCACGAACACCGAGCCGATCAGCCCGAGGAAGCCGTAGTAGGTGTCGGTGAACTCGTCGATCCGCAGCGCCAGCACGGTGGTCAGCGCGCCGATCGTGCCGGAGAGCACCCGGCGGTCCACCTTCGGCAGCAGGTTCTGCACCGACATCGCCGTCGAGTACACGTTGGCGAAGGACTGGTCCGTCTCGCGCAGCACCAGCACCAGCAGGAACAGCCAGCCGGCCCAGACCCCGAGGAAGGAGTCGAAGATCCGGTTCGGATCGCCGTCCGACTGCAGCAGCGCCATCAGGCCGAGCACGTAGCACCAGACCTGGGCGATCGTGTAGCCGGAGAAGCTGCCCCAGAACGCCGAGCGCGGGGTGCGCGAGTGCCGGGTGTAGTCGGCGGCCAGCGGGACGAAGGAGACCGACACCGCGATCATCGCGTCGGTGGCGCCCAGGAAGCCGTGCCAGTTGCCCGCCCCCGGGTCCGGCACGCCCTGGCGGCCCAGCTGGACGGTGAAGTACACCATCGCCACCGCGACCGCCCCGGCCACGAAGCGGCGCAGCACCGCGATCGAGCCCAGCGGCCAGATGGTCAGCGCCGTGGTCAGCGCGCCCGCGAGCAGGACGAACAGCCAGCGGTAGCCGGTGGTGTGCGCGACGGTCTGCGCGCCCGCCGAGATGGTCAGCAGCTCGAACACGCCCCAGCCGATGCACTGCACGATGTTCAGCACCGTCGGCAGGTACGACAGCCGGGTGCCGAACAGCCCGCGCAGGTTCGCCATCGCGGGGGCGCCGGTGCGGGCGCCGATCAGCGAGGCCACGCCGAGCATCGCGGTGCCGACCGCCGTACCGACCGTGATCGCGGTCACCGCGGCGACCAGCGACAGCTCGCTGCCGGGGGCGCCGAGCACGGTGGCGGCGGTGGAGAAGCCGATCAGGCTGACGCCCAGGTTCATCCAGAGCGCGAAGTGGTCCCGGAAGCGCAGCGTGCGCGGCGGCTCGGTGTCCAGCACCAGGGGCGCTTCGACGTGCTCGGGGCGCTCCAGGACGGCGGTCGCGCCCGCGGCGGAGGCGTCCGCACCGGGGGCGGGAACGTTCGCGCCCGAAGAAGAGGATGGCGAAGCAGGCGGCATGGCCGATACTCCCTACGCCGGCATTACCCGGACAGGTTCCGGCGGTCAGCGCCCCCTCGACCGTCCGTCACTCGTGTGGCGTACGGTCGACATGCGCACTCTCAGCCTGGTGGGTCCAAGCTCCCGCGTGTCAGTTTGGAGCGACAGGCTAACCGGCACGGGGGCGAACGCCCAAGGCCGAGGGTGTGCGGTCCGCATCGCGGGACGCCCGGCGGGGGAGGGGAGCCTCGGCCGTCGGTGCCGGTGCCGGCGTGGGTGCCGGCGTGGGTGCCGGTGTCGGAGCCGGTGTTCGGTGCCGGCGTCGGGTGTCGGCGTCTGCGTCGGCTAAGGATTCTTATGAGTTCTTCAGAGGGGTCCTTACGGCAATCGAATCGACAGTGCGAAAAACTATGGTCCTTGGTTCTGCCAGCTATGGAGGTCGTCCGTGAGCACCGAGCGCGAGGTTGGGCCCGCCGGGCCGCAGGGGGAGCAGCCCGCCGGGCAGGGGGCGGCCGAGTCCGCTTCCGAAGGCCCCGCTCAGGGCGGGCACCAGCCGACCATGGCCTTCCGGCGGGTGCCCGAGCCGGAGTCGGGCGCCGTCGAGGCCGCCCCCGTCGAGGCGGCACCGCCCGTCGACGCCGTCGCGGCCGAGGGTGTCCCGGCCGAGGGCGGGCACAAGCCCACCGTCGCCTTCACCAAGGTGCCCGCACCGGAGGCCCCCGCGGCCCCTGCGGCGCCCGCCGCCGAGCAGCCGGCCGTCGACCCGGTCACCGGCTACATCGACGCGCCGCCGCCGGTCCTGCCGCCCGCCCCGCAGGCTCCGGTGGCCCCGCTCGCCGCGCCCGCCCCGGCCGCGGCCCCCGCCGCCCCGGCGCTGCCGCCGGCCGACAACCCGTACGCCACCCCGACCCACGGCGTCCCGGCCCCCGTCGCGCACGAGGGCTACGGCGCCGCTCCGGCCGCCCCCGTCGCGCACGAGGGCTACGGCGCCGCCCCCGCCGCGCACGGCCACCACCCCTTCGGGGCCGGTCAGCCGCTCGGCGGCTGGGGCCCCACCCACGACTCCACCTCCGGCGGCGCGGGCTACCCCGGCGGCCCGGCGGGCCCGCTCGGCTACCCGGCGGACCACCCCGGCGGTCCGGTCGGCCCCGGCGGCCCGCGCAAGAAGCGCGGCGGCCTGGTCGCCCTGATCGCGGCCGTCGCGCTGGTCGCCGGTGTGGCCGGCGGCGTGCTCGGTGTGACCGTCACCGACAATGCCGACAAGCGCAGCTCCGCGAACGACCACCGCAGCACCACCGTGCAGGCCAGCGACACCCAGAAGAACGAGCCCGCCCCCGGCTCGATCGCCGCCATCGCGCAGAAGGCGCTGCCCAGCGTCGTCACCATCAAGGCGCAGGGCAACGGCGAGTCGGGCACCGGCACCGGCTTCGTCTTCGACACCGAGGGCCACATCCTCACCAACAACCACGTGGTCGCGCCGACCCTCAACGGCGGCAAACTGACCGTCAAGTTCGCCGACGGTAGCTCCTACAGCGCCTCCGTGCTGGGCCACGCCGAGGGCTACGACGTCGCCGTGGTCAAGATCGACAACCCGCCGAAGAGCAAGTTGACCCCGCTGCCGCTGGCCGACTCCGACAAGGTCAACGTCGGTGACGCCACCGTCGCGATCGGTGCGCCGTACGGCCTGGAGTCCACCGTCACCAGCGGCATCATCAGCGCCAAGGACCGCCCGGTGGCCTCCGGCGACGACACCGGCTCGCAGGCCTCGTACATGAACGCCCTGCAGACCGACGCCTCGATCAACCCCGGCAACTCCGGCGGCCCGCTGCTCGACTCCGGTGGCGCGGTGATCGGCATCAACTCGGCGATCCAGTCCAACGCCTCCGCCAACGGCCGGGCCGGCAGCATCGGCCTGGGCTTCGCCATCCCGATCAACCAGGCCAAGTGGGTCGCGGACACCCTGATCAAGACCGGCAAGCCGGTCTACGCCAAGCTCGACGTGCTGCGCAACGACGACTACAAGGGCGACGGCGCGCAGATCCAGACCAAGGACATCCAGGGCCAGCCGGCCGTCACCCCCGGCGGCGCGGCCGACAAGGCCGGCCTCAAGCCGGGCGACGTCATCACCAAGCTCGGCGGCGTGCCGATCGACAACGGCCCGGCCCTGGTCAGCCGGATCTGGACGCACAAGCCCGGCGAGACCGTCGACGTCGAGTACACCCGCAACGGCCAGACCTTCAACACCAAGGTCACCCTCGGTCAGCGCGAGGGCGACCAGTCGTGACCCCCGCCCGCACCGAAACGTGTGCGCCGAACCCCGCCGGACCCGTTAGGCTGACCTCCGCCTGGAGAGCTGCCCGAGCGGCCTAAGGGAACAGTCTTGAAAACTGTCGTGGCGTGACCCGTCACCGTGGGTTCGAATCCCACGCTCTCCGCTGGTAGGAGAACCACCTGCTCAGGGCGGGTGCCGAGTTCGCTCGGCACCCGCCCTCGGTGTTTCCCGGACGGCCGGGTTGACCCTGACACGGTGGCAGGGGATGGAGTGGGCGCATCATGTTGAACATCGGAGACTTCGCCAGCCACGGCCGGGTGTCGGTACGGATGCTGCGCCACTACGACGCGATCGGGCTGCTGCGGCCCGCCCGGGTGGACCCGATCAGCGGGTACCGCTCCTACGAGGCGTCCCAACTGGCCCGGCTCAACCGGGTGATCGCGCTCAAGGAGCTCGGCTTCACCCTGCAGCAGGTGCGCGCCGTCCTGGACGAGCAGGTGGACGCGGCCGAACTGCGCGGCATGCTGCGGCTGCGGCGGGCCCAGCTCGCCGAGGCGATCGCCGCCGACGAGCTGCGGCTGGCCCGGGTGGAGGCGAGGCTCCGGACGATCGAGAGCGAGGGGACCATGTCCGCACACGATGTCGTGGTGAAGCGGGTGCCGTCCGTCCGGGTGGCCCAACTGGCCGGTGCGGCCACGAGTTACGAGCCGGAGGACATCGGCCCGGTGATCGGGCCGCTGTTCGCCGAACTGTGCCGGAGGCTGGCCGCGGCCGGGGTCGAGGCGGCCGGCCCGTCCGTCGCCCGCTACCAGGACGCGCCGGAGGGCAACGGCTCGGTGCTGGTCCTGGTGGCCGTCCCGGTGGGCCCGTCGGTGCGGCCGGGTGAGCACGACTTCGAGGTGCTCGACCTGCCGCCGATCGAGGAGGCGGCGACGATCGTGCACCGCGGCCCGATGGACGACGTGCTGGGCACCGGCCAGGAACTGGCCCGCTTCATCGAGGAGAACGGCTACCGCTCGGCCGGCTACGCCCGGGAGCTGTACCTGGAGTGCCCGGAGGACCGGGCCGGGTGGGTCACCGAGCTGCAGGAGCCGGTGGTCCGGCGGTAGCCGCGCTTGCCCTCGACCGGGTCGAGGGCCCTAGCGTCGCCCGGCATGACCACTGCCACTGCCACTGCCACTGCCACTGTCGCTCCGCGGGCCGCGCTGCCGCGGAGGTACCTGCTCTGGCTGGCCGGTGTCCAGGCCGGACTGCTGGGTGACGCCGCGCTGTACTTCGCCCTCGGCTGGGCCGCCTCCGCGCACGGCGGCGGCGCGGCCGGGCTGGTCCTGACGGCGATCACGGTGCCGCGCACCGCGCTGGTCCTGCTGGGCGGCGCGGTCGCGGACCGCTTCGGCGCCCGGCGGGTGATGCTCGCCGGGGACACGGTGATGCTGGTCGCGACCGGTGTGCTGGCCCTGGTGGCGGCCTCCTGGGGGACGCCGCTGTGGCTGCTGGTCGCGGCGGCGGCCGTGATCGGGACGGTCGACGCCTTCCACCTCCCGGCCGGCGGTTCGATGCCCCGCCGGCTGGTGCCCGCGGACCGGCTGCCCCGGGCGCTCGCCCTGCGGCAGGCCGGCGGGCAGAGCGCCGTCCTGCTCGGCGCACCGCTGGGCGGCCTGCTGGTCGCGGCCGGCGGGCTGTCCGGCGCGGCGCTGGCGGACGCGGCGAGTTTCGGGGTCGTGCTGCTGGTTCTGCTGCGGGTGCGGCCCCCGGAGGACGGGCCGTCCGGTCCGCGGGCGGGACTGCTCCGCGAGGCGGCGTCCGGCGTCCGGCTCGCCGTGGCCGACCCGCTGCTGCGGGCCGCCCTGCTGGTCACCGGCGCTGCGGCCGGGGCGCTGCTGCCGGTGGTGTCACTGCTCGGTCCGCTGCTCGCCCGGGCGCACGGCTGGGCGGCCGGGACGGCGGGACTGGTGGGCGGCGGCCAGGCGGCCGGGGTGCTGGCGGTGGCCGGCCTGATCGCCCGGCGGGGCACCTTGCCCCGGGCGGGGGTGGGGGCGGCGGCCGGGCTCTGCGCGGCCTCGGTGGGGATCGCGCTGCTGGCGTCGGCCGCGGGGCCGGTGGCGGCGGTGGCCGGCAGCGCGGTGGCGGGCCTCGGCTCGGGGCTGTTCGCCTGCCACCTCGGCCCACTCGTGCTGACCGGCGCGCCGCCGACCCATCTCTCCCGGGTCCAGGCACTGCTGACGCTCGTGCAGAGCCTGGCACTGGTGCTCTCGAACTCCCTGTTGGGCCTGCTCGCGGACGCGGCGGGCGCGGCCCTGCCCACCCTGCTCTGCGCCCTGGCCACCGCCGCCGCCGGGCTCACCGCCCTGGCCACCCCGGCCCTCCGCCGGGCCTGAGTCACCCCGTGTTCCCCTGTCCGTTCGTCTCCTGTTCCCCAACCGCCCCGCGGCCCACTTGCCCGGCCCCGGTCGTCCGGGCAGAGTGCGGAGGTGGAGGCGGGCGGGCGGCGAGTGGAGGCGGCGATGAGTGATCTGACGGACCGACTGGCGCAGGGCCTCCCGGCGGGGGCCGTCGTGGTGGACCCGGACGTGACCGCCGCGTACCGCCACGACATGGCGGGTTTCTGCGCGGCCGGGCAGCCCGCGGTGGTGGTGTTCCCGGAGACGGTCGAGCAGGTGCAGCACGTGCTGCGCACCGCGACCGAGTTGCGCGTGCCGGTGGTGCCGCAGGGGGCCCGGACCGGGCTGTCGGGTGCGGCGAACGCGGTGGACGGCTGCGTCGTGCTGTCGCTGGTGAAGCTGAACCGGATCCTGGAGATCGACCCGGTGAACCGGATCGCGGTGGTCGAGCCCGGTGTGGTGAACGCTGAACTCTCCCGTGCTGTCGAGGAGTTGGGGCTCTCGTATCCGCCGGACCCGTCCAGCTGGGAGTCCTGCACGATCGGCGGCAACATCGGTACCGGGGCGGGCGGGCTCTGCTGCGTGAAGTACGGCGTCACCAGCGAGTACGTGCTCGGGCTGGACGTGGTGCTGGCGGACGGGCGGCTGCTGTCCACCGGGCGCCGGACGGCGAAGGGCGTGGCCGGGTACGACCTGACCAGGCTGTTCGTCGGCTCGGAGGGGACGCTCGGTGTGGTGGTCCGGGCGGTTCTGTCGCTGCGGCCGGCGCCCGCTCCGCAGTTGGCGCTGGCGGCGGAGTTCCCGAGTGCGGACGCGGCCGGGGCGGCGGTCTGCGAGGTGATGGCGCGCGGTCTGACCCCGTCGCTGATGGAGCTGATGGACGCGGTCTCGGTGCGGGCCGTCAACGAGTTGGGTCGGATGGGCCTGCCGGAGTCCACCCGGGCGCTGCTGCTGGTGGCCTTCGACGGGCCGGACCGGGAGGCCGAGCTGGCGCGGGTCGCGGAGCTGTGCCGGGAGTCCGGGGCGACGGCGGTGGTGCCGGCCGAGGACCAGGCGGAGTCCGATCTGCTGCTGGCCGCCCGGCGGATGGCGTTGCCCGCGCTGGACCGGCTGGGCACCACGATGATCGACGACGTGGCCGTGCCGCGTTCCCGGCTGGCGGAGATGCTGAACGGTGTCGCGGTGATCGCCGAGCGGCACGGGCTGACCATCGGGGTGGTCAGTCATGCGGGGGACGGCAACACCCACCCGATCGTCATTTTCGACGCCTCGGACGTGGAGCAGACGGCCCGTGCCCAGCGCTCCTTCGACGAGATCATGGCGCTCGGGCTGGAGCTGGGCGGCACGATCACCGGGGAGCACGGGGTGGGGCTGCTGAAACGGGACTGGCTGGCCCGTGAGCTGGGCCCGGTGGCACTGGACCTGCAGCGGCAGCTGAAGGCGGTCTTCGATCCGCTGGGAATTCTGAATCCCGGCAAGATGATCTGATTTCCACTGAGTCATCTCGTCGGATCGGACGGGGCCTTCACTCCTGCCGCCCTGGTGTGACATTCCGATGGTCTGTGAATGGTCGGAAAGTCGACATGGAAGGGTGATCGAACTTTTCGGGGGCGCGTTCACGGGTTCGCATGCGCCGGGGTGGTGCGACCGGCGGACTGTGTGACGCCGTTTGCGCCGCTCGCCGAGCCGCCCCGATCCTCGGCCGTCCGGGTGAATTCCCAGCTCGGACGGGGTGCATCGACGCATGGTCCGGTTTCGCGGCCGCCATGCGCCGCGCGGCTGGATATCACGCTAACGGGGGAAAATCGCTGTGGGAGCTAGTGCTTTGTCGATTTGTTGCGGAAGGCTGTGTTCCGGCGTCGCAGCCCGCAGGTGTTCGTCCGGTCGACGAACCTTGCACACCTTGATCGACCATTGCCCGGTGAACAGCTCTTTGGAGGCATTCATGGCTCGCACCCGTACCCGTCGAACAGCCGGACTACTGTTCGCCGGCCCACTCGCGGCCGGTCTGCTGCTGGCCGGTGCCGGTGGTGCCGCCGCCGACGACGGCGCGGGTGCCGAGGGTGGCTCCAACGCCGGAGCGGTCTCCAACACCGGTACCGGCAACGTGTTCGGCGGGGTCGACGGCAACTACGTCTCCACCCAGCAGACCGCCACCGGTTCCGGCGGCTCGAACCAGGACAACACCGTCGCGGTGAAGGACAACGCGGGGAACGTCCAGGCCGGTCAGGGCAACAAGGACGTCAACGTCGTCGTCGCCCCGACCTTCAACTGACCGCCGTGATGCGGCACCGGGCACCACGGAAGGCGGGGGCGCCGGACGTGGGTGGCCGCGGCTGAGCTGAGCAGCCGCGGACGGGCCCGGACCGGGTCGGAACGGACGGATCGGTTGGAACGGTTGTAACGGAAACCGAGGTACCACCGCAGTACAGCAGAGGGAACAGCACATTCGACCGGCCGCGGAAAGGGTCACCGCGAAACCGGCCTCGTGGGCGGTGCCGATGGCGGCACCGCCCACGAGCGTGTCCGGTGCCGGTGCCGGTGCCGGTGCGCCCGCCGCACGCCCCGGAACCGCCCGCCGACCGGCCCGGATCCGTCCACCGAGGGCCCGCGCCCGGAGCCGTGGGTGTACGGCGGTACGGTTGCGCTCCGACAGCGCACCACGTGCCCGGGCCCGAAGGGCCGGCCCGGCCGGGGCGGCGACCGCGGCAATCGGAAGGAAGGGTGCGCGATGGCGGCGGAGGAGGAGGGCCTGACGGGCCCGGGCGAGGCCAGGCCTGCACCGGAGCCCGCGGCGGACGCGCGCCCGGAGCCGTCTGCCGAGCCGGTCCACGGGCACCGGTCCGGGCCCAGGTCCGTCCCGGAGCTGCTGCTCGGCCGTCCGCCGATGGCCCGCCCGCTGCCCTCCTTCGACCATGCGGCCGCCCCCACCGAGCCCGGCCCGCTGTTCGTGGACTGGCTCGCCACCGCGCTGCACGCCGGGGTACTGGACCCGCAGGCCTTCACCCTCTCGACCGTCGACGCCGACGGCATGCCGGACGCCCGGGTGCTGGTGCTGCGCGACGTCGACGCGGCCGGCACCGGCTGGAACTTCTCCGCGGCCGCCGACAGCCCCAAGGGCCGTCAGCTCGCCGGTCACCCGGCCGCCGCGCTGACCGTCTACTGGCCGCAGTTGGGCCGCCAGGTCCGGGTGCGCGGCACCGTCGAGCGGGCCGCCGACCTGGTCGCCGCCGCCGAGTTCGCCACCCGCTCGCCCGCCGCCCGGGTCGGCGCGCTGGTCGGGCGGCAGAGCGAGCCGCTGGGCTCGGTCGACGAGTACGACGAGGCGGAGGCGGTCGCCCGTCGCCGGCTGGAGACGTACCCGGACGCGGTCGCGCCGGGGCACGCGGTCTACACCCTGTGGGCGCACGAGGTGGAGTTCTGGCAGGGCGACGCCCAGCGCCGGCACATCCGGCTGCGCTACACCCGTACCGGCCCGGTCAGTTCCCCGGAGTGGTCGCGCACCCTGCTCTGGCCGTAGGGCGTCCCCGGGGCAGGCCGTCCCGGAGCACGCCTCCCCGGAGGAGGAGCACCCAGGCAGACGCGGCTACCGCCGCCCGGTCAGCGTGGCGCCCACGCTGGCCGCGACCACACAGCCGATCCCGGCCAGCTGCGGCACGCCCAGCAGTTGGCCCAGCACCACCAGCCCGACCAGCGCGCTGACCGCCGGCTCCAGGCTGACCAGCACGCTGAACACCCGCTGCGGCATCCGTCGCAGCGCGGTCATCTCCAGCGCGTACGGGATCACCGGCAGCAGCAGCGACACCCCGGCCACCGCGGCGAGCAGCCCCAGTGGCGAGGCGCCGGGCGCGGTCAGCCCGTCCCAGGCCTGGCCGAGCCCGAAGGGTGCCAGCGCCAGCGCGCCGACCGTCATCGACACGGCCAGGCCCTGGAAGCCCTGGAAGGTCGCGCCCACCTTGTCGGTGAACAGGATGTACAGGGCGTAGCAGGCGGCCGCCCCGAAGGCGTAGAGCAGGCCGACCGGGTCGAGCGACCCGCCGCCGTCCCCCTCGCCGAGCAGGGTCAGCAGCACCACGCCCGCGGCCGCGAGCAGCGCCCAGAGCAGGTGGCTGGCGCGCCGGGCGAAGACCAGGGCGACCGCGAGCGGGCCGAGGAACTCGATGGTGGCGGCGGTGCCCATCGGCAGCCGGTCGATCGCCCCGGCGAACAGGAAGGTCATCCCGGCCGAGGCCACGCCGAGCAGTGCGGCCGCGACGAGGTCGCGCGGGCGCTTGTCGCGGAGCTTGGGCCGGGTGACGGCGAGCAGGATGACGGCGGCGAAGCCGAGCCGCAGGAAGGTCGTGCCGCTGACGCCGAGCGGGCCGAACAGCGGCTTGGACAGGGCGATGCCGGTCTGCACCAGGAACATCGCGGTCAGACAGAGAAGCGGCGCCGGGATCCTCTCCGGGCGCCGCAGGACCTTGCCGAGCCGGCCGGTGGACCGGCCGGGGTCGATCCCGGGTGGCGCCGCGGGGCCGGAGGCCCCACCTCGTCGCCAGCTTCCCCGCTCGCCGGCAGGCTCGCCCTTGGGGGCGGGCGGCATGGCCAGGGCCTCGGCGACGGCGGCGGCCGACGACGAGGCGGCAGGGGTTTCGCTGGTATGGGAGGTGGGCATATTTGTGAGTTTGCCGTAAGGAGTGATGAACGGGCAAGCTCGTTACAAAAATCGGGACGGATGCGGACGGGTGCGTCCGAAAGGGTGGACTCGCGCGGGCGCTGCGGCGTGGTTGCGGCAAACCCCCGACGGGCCGTCAGTATCAAGGCGGGGTGCGCCTTCTCCGCCCCGCCGCCCTCCTCGCCGCCGCCCTCGTGCTCCTGCCGGCCACCGACGGGACGGGAGTGAACGCCGAAGCCACCGTCCCGGCCGCCGTCGCCGCCCCCCGCATCCGGGCCGTCACGCTGCCCGACCGGTACGGCCCGCCCCGGGTCCGCGACACCTGGAGCGGCCCCGCCTTCGACGCCTGCACCGCACCGTCGCTCGACACCCTGAAGACCTGGCGCGACGCCTCCCCGTACGGGGCGGTCGGCATCTACACCAGCGGCTCCCAGCGCGGCTGCGACCAGCCCCGGCTCACCGCCGAGTGGGTGCGCCAGGTGCGGGCGCTGGGCTGGCGGTTCCTGCCGGTGCACGTCGGACTGCAGGCGCCGTGCGCCGAACCGGGCCGCAAGCCCAAGCGGATCGACCCGGCGACGGCCGCCGAGCAGGGCCGGGATGAGGCGGAGGAGGCCGCCCGGGCCCTGCGCGCGCTCGGACTCGCCAAGGGCAGCCCGGTCTACCTGGACATCGAGGCCTACCCGATGCGCGACCCGGCGTGCGGCCAGGCCGTGGTCGACTTCACCCTCGGCTGGACCGCGGCCCTGCACGACGCCGACTACCGCTCCGGCTTCTACTCCAGCCTCGACTCCGGCATCGCGGACCTCGCCGCCGCCGCCCGCGCCGGCAGCTCCCCGATGCCCGACGCGCTCTGGTACGCCCGCTGGGACGACCGGGCCGACACCGACGGCTCCGGCGGCCTCGCCCCCGACCTCTGGAGCTTGCACCAGCGCGTCCACCAGTACCACGGGAACGTCGAGGAGACCTTCGGCGGCGCCACCCTCACCGTCGACCGCAACCACGTGGACGGCCCGACCGCCCACTGAGCCCCGCCGGTAGGGTGGCCCCCGATCGAGCACGGGGGAACGGCATGGCGAACGGGCAGGGGCACGGCGGCAGCACCGGCGGGTACGGCGCGCCGCCACCGCAGAACCCGTACGGACAGCCGCCGTACGGACAGCACCCCTACGCGCAGAATCCGTACGCGCAGAACCCGTACGAGCAGAACCCGTACGCGCAGCCGGTGCCGCCGCCGCAGCCCTACCCGCCCCGGCAGCCGCAGGCCGTCCCGGCGCACCAGGCCCACCCGGTCCACCAGGCCCACCCCGCCCCCCAACAGCCGTACGCCGCCGACCGGTTCGGCGCCCCGCCGGAGCCCGGAGCCGGCCGCCCCGGCGGCTTCCCCGGCCCCGCGCCGCGCCGCAACCGCCTGGCCGTGCTGGTCCAGTTCGTCCTCCAGTGGATCTACGCGCCGCTCTGGGTCCTCGGCCTGGTGCTGCTCTTCGTCGTCCTGCTCCTCGCGGACTACAGCGGGGGAGGTCCCGACTCCGACGGCTGGCTGAAGGTCAACCGCAGCTTCGTCCCGCCCCGCCGGCTGCGGGCCGAGCTCTCCGGCAGGCCGGAGCACTGGGAGCGCTACGTCGCCCCGATCCTGGCCCGCCGGATCGCCGCCGCCGAGGCGGCGCACGCGGCCGGCGACGGCGAGGTACGGGCCGACCTCGGCCGGGTGATGCGGGTCGGACTCCCGCTGCGGTTCTACCGCGGTCTCGGCGCGGCCGGCGTGGTCCGGCTCGCGGAGCGGCACGGCTGGCACGGCGTGGCGTCCGGGACGGACACCGGGCACGTCCGCCTCGCCCGCCACTTCCCCGCCCCGGCAGCCCTGAACGCCCCCTCCCCGCAGGACCCGCCCGCCGCCCCCGGCACCCCGTGGGGCCCGCAGCCGGTCCGCTTCGCGCCGCTGCTGCCGTTCGTCCTCCTGCTCCAGGTCCTCTACGTCCCGGTGTACGGCCTGCTCACCTGCTGGGTGAGCCGCCCCGAGCCCGACCACTGGGACCGCTGGGGCGCCCGCTGGACCGTCGGCCCGCGCGCCTTCCGCGCCGAGTTCACCAACAGCCCCGCCGCCTGGGACCGCCACATCCGCCGCATCCTCGAACGCGACGCCACCCGCATCCGCGCCGCCGCCCGCACCTCCGGCACCACCCCCGCGCACCGCATCCAGCTCAAGCGCGCCACCTACCGCGGCGCCGGCGCCCACCAGGCCCTGCGCATCGCCGCCGAACAGGGCTGGACCCTCGACCCCGCCTACCTCCCCGACCCCGCCAACTCCCTCCGCCTCACCCGCCCCGACCTCCCCTGACCTCCCCCGCCGCAGGGCTCCGGTGACCGTCGGGCCGCCGACGCCTGCCCGCCCCTGCGGGCGGAGGGCGGAACCGGGACGGATCCGTGATCCGTGCAACGGGGCCGGGATACTGACAGCGGGGGGTGGGGGCGGCACAATCGGGCACGTCCGCGCGCATTACCGCCCGGTAGGTGCCGCAGGCGCAGCCCCCAGTGCCGCCAGGTCGAGGAGGACCCGTGTTCAGCACGATGCAGGACGTACCGCTCACCGTCGCCCGAATCCTGGAGCACGGGTCGACGATCCACGGCCGCTCGACCGTGACCACCTGGGACGGCACCGGGCCGGTCGTCCGGACCTATGCCGAGGTCGGCGCGCGGGCCGCGCAGCTCGCGTGCGCGCTGCGCGACGAGCTGGGGGTGACCGCGGACGACCGGGTGGCCACCTTGATGTGGAACAACACCGAGCACTTGGAGGCGTACCTCGCCGTCCCCGCGATGGGGTCCGTGCTGCACACGCTGAACCTGCGGCTGCCCTCCCAGCAGCTGTCGTTCATCGTCAACCACGCCGCCGACCGCGTGATCATCGTCAACGGCACCGTCCTGCCGCTGCTCGCCGCCGTCCTCCCGGACCTCGCGCCGACCCTCAGGCACATCGTGGTGAGCGGCCCCGGCGACCGCTCGGTGCTGGCCGGCTTCGCGGGCGCGGTGCACGACTACGAGGAGCTGATCGCCGGTCGGCCCACCGAGTACCCGTGGCAGCACGACATCGACGAGCGGCGGGCCGCCGTGCTCTGCTACACCTCCGGCACCACCGGGGACCCGAAGGGCGTGCTCTACAGCCACCGCTCGGTCTACCTGCACTGCCTCCAGGTGAACACCGGCGACAACTTCGCCTTCACCCCGCGCGACACCGCGCTGCCGGTGGTGCCGATGTTCCACGTCCAGGCCTGGGGCATCCCGCACGCCGCCTTCATGTCCGGCGCCAACCTGCTCATGCCGGATCGTTTCCTCCAGCCCAAGCCGATGGCCGAGATGATCGCCGCCGTCCGTCCGACCGTCAGTGCCGCCGTCCCCACCATCTGGGCCGGCCTGCTGGACGAACTCGACGCGGGCGACTACGACACCTCCAGCCTGCGCATGGTGGTCATCGGCGGCAGCGCCTGTCCGCCGTCGCTGATGAAGGCCTACGAGGAGCGCCACGGCATCCGGGTGCTGCACGCCTGGGGCATGACCGAGACCTCCCCGCTCGGCTCCTTCGCCCAGCCGCCGGGCGGCCTCACCCCCGAGCAGGAGTGGCCGTACCGGGTCACCCAGGGCGTCTTCCCGGCCTCCGTCGAGGCCCGGCTGATCGGCCCGGGCGGCGAGCGGATGCCGCACGACGGCGTCTCGGCGGGCGAGTTGGAGGTGCGCGGTCCGTGGATCGCCGGGGCGTACTACGGCGGCGCCGGCCAGGACCCGGTCCGCCCGGACGACAAGTTCTCCGAGGACGGCTGGCTGCGCACGGGCGACGTCGGCACGATCACCGCGGACGGCTACCTGACCCTCACCGACCGGGCCAAGGACGTCATCAAGTCCGGCGGCGAGTGGATCTCCTCGGTCGAGCTGGAGAACGCCCTGATGGCCCACCCCGACGTGGCCGAGGCCGCCGTGGTCGCCGTCCCGGACGAGAAGTGGGGCGAGCGCCCGCTGGCGACCGTGGTGCTGCGCCCGGGCGCGACCGTCGGCCTGAAGGAGCTGCGGGCCTTCCTGGGCGAGCGGATCGCCTCCTGGCAGCTGCCGGAGCGGTGGGCGATCGTGGAGTCGGTGCCGAAGACCTCGGTCGGCAAGTTCGACAAGAAGGTGATCCGGGCCGGCTACGCGGCGCAGGAGCTGGACGTCACGGTGCTCGGCAAGGAGTGACCGGCCGAAAGGGCCGGCCGCCCCGTACGGAACGGGGGCGGTCGGCCCTTTCACGTGCCCGAGAGCCCGAGAGCCGCAGAGCCCGAGAGCCGCAGAGCCGGCCCACGACGGAGTCAGCCCGCGGCGGCGACGCCCGCCTCGCCCATCGCACCGATCCGCCCGAGCAGGTCGACGATCCGGGACTGGACGTCCTCGCTGGTCGAGCGCTCGGCGAGGAAGAGCACGGTCTCGCCGGTGCGCAGCCGGGGCAGTTCGCGCGGGTCGAGGTCCACGGAGGTGTAGACCACCAGCGGGGTGCGGTGCAGCCGGTCGTTGGCGCGCAGCCAGTCCAGCAGGCCGACCCGGCGGCGGCGGATCTGCAGCAGGTCCATCACCACCAGATTGGGCTGCACACTGCTGGCCCGGGCCACCGCGTCGTTCTCGTCCACCGCGTGCTCGACGTGCATGCCGCGCCGCTCCAGGCTGCTGATCATGGCGGCGGCGATGTCCGGGTCTCCCTCGACCAGCAGCACCCGTGGGGCGTGGTGCTCACCGTCGCGCGGTGCGAGGGCGCGCAGCAGGACGGCCGGGTCGGCCCCGTACGCCGCGTCCCGGGTGGCCTGGCCGAGGCCGGCGGTGACCAGCACCGGGACCCGGCGGTTGAGCGCCGCGGTGCGCAGCGACTGGAGCGCGGTGCGGGTGATCGGGCCGGTCAGCGGGTCGACGAAGAGGGCGGCGGGGAAGCCGGGGACCTGGGCGTCCACCTCCTCGCGGGAGCGGACGATCACCGGCAGGTAGCCGCGCGCCTGGAGGGCCTGCTTGGTGGCGGGGTCGGGCTCGGGCCAGACCAGCAGCCGGCGGGTGTTGGCCAGCTCGCCGGTCGGGGCGGACGGCTGCTCGTCGGCGGGTCGCTCGTCGGCGGGCGGGAGCTCGGCCATCGGGCGCGGCGCGGTCCGGTGGGCCTCGGCCGGTACGGGCGGCTGCGGCGCGGTGGCGGGCACCGGCGCGGGGCCGAGCTGGCGCGGCGGGGCGAGCTCGCCCAGGCCGGTGCCGACCGGGCGGGGGCCGGACGGCTCCTCGGCGGCGGGCAGGGCGGCGCGGGCGGGCGCCAGCGCGCTGCCGGGGGAGGGCAGCGCCTGGCCGACCTGGCCGACGTGCTCGACCTGGCCGACCGGACCGGCCGGAACGGAGGCGTTCACCAGGGCGTCCGGGTCCGGTCCCGGCGGGACGGCCAGCCGGCGGCGGCGTCCGGTCGGCGCGGTGGCGCCCGGTTCGGGCGGCGCGGGCGCGGGACCGGCCGGCAGGGCGTGCTCCAGGCCGGGGTAGACCGGGGCGTCGGCCGCTCCGGGCAGGGCGAAGCCGCCGGAGGACTCCTCGGTCGAGGGCAGCGCGCGGCGGCGCCGGTGCTTGGTCTCGCCCGGGGCCTGCTCCTGGGCGGCCTCGGTGGTCGGGGAGGTCGGGGTGCCGGCCGGCGGGGTGCCGTCCGGGGCGGTGGGCGCGGGGGCCGGGCCGAGCGCGAGCGGCTCGCGCCCGCCGGGGCGGTTCGGCGGCGCCCGGTGGCCCTCGACGGGCACGGCGTAGGCGGGGCCGGAGCGGCCGTCGTCCTTGCCCCACGGGTCGCTCTGGGCACCGTCCGGTCCGGGCAGGCCCTGGCGGCCGTACGCGGGGTCGTTGCCGGTGCCGTTCCACTGCTCGGGGACGGCCCGCTCGACCCGGGCGGGGGCGTTCGGCCACTGGTCGGCCGGAATGTCGGGGGCACCGGGGCTGCCGGGGGCACCGGGGGTGTCGGACTCCGGGACCTCGGCGGCCGGTCGGCCTCGGCGGCCGCGCCGTTCGGCGGGGGGCTCCTCGGCGAGTGCCCGCTCCGCGGCCGGGGCCTCGGGGGCTTCGGGGGCCTCGGCGCCGGGCTGTTCGGCGGTCGCCGCGGGCTCGGTGCTCTCACCGCTGCTGGGCAGCTGCGGGATGCCCGGAAGCTCGGGCAGGACGGCGCTGTCGCTCTCCTTGGGCCGGTCGGAGCGGCCTTCGGCGGCGGCGCGCTCGGCGGCGGCCTTCGCGGCGACCGGGTCCAGTGGCAGCTCGACGACGTACGTGGTGCCGGCCTTGCCGGGCAGCTCGTGCGGCTGGAGCACGCCGCCGTGGCGCTCGACCACCGCGCGGGCTATCGGCAGGTGGACGGGGCTGCCGCCGACGCCGGGGCCGCGGATCTCGACCCGGGCGACCTCGCCGCGCTGGGCGGCGGCCAGCACCACGGTCGGCAGGTCGGGTGCGGGCGGCAGCGCGGGGGTGGCGGCGCCGTTCAGCCCGGGCACGGCCAGACCGGGGGAGGGGGCGTCGGGGGGGTCCAGGGCCAGCCCGATGCCGCTGACGTCGGCGACCAGGTGGGCCAGTGCCTGGGCGAGCCGCCGCTCGTCGGCGATCACCTCGACCGCGGCGGCGTGCACCGAGAACCGCACCCGGCCGGGGCCGACCAGCTCGCCGGCCACGTCGACGGCCCGGCGGACCACCTTGTCCAGGCCGACCGGCACCCGGGGCGCGGGCTTTTGCCCATCCTTGGCGTCCTTGCCGGCCTTGGGCTCCTTGCCGTCCTTGCTGTCCTTGCCGTCCTTGGCCTCGCTGCCGGCGCTCTCGCCGGCCTCGCAGCGCTGGTGGTCGAGCACCCCGTCGATCAGCTTCCCGAACCGGCGGCACTCGGCGGCCAGCCGGCGCAGCGTCCAGTTGGCCTCCGGCCAGAGCTGGCCGGCCGGGTCGGCGGCGAGCGCGTCGAGCCGCTGGTTCAGCGCGTTCAGCGCGCCGCCCAGCTCGCTCTCCAGGACGGCGGTGAGGTGCTCGTTGCGGGCGACCAGGGCGAGTTCGCGGCTGCGGTCGGTGAAGGTCATCACCGCGCCGACCAGCTGGTCGCCGTCCCGGACCGGGGCGGTGGTGAGGTCGACGGTGACCGGTCGGCCGTCCTTGCGCCACAGCACGGTGCCGCGCACCCGGTGCTTGCGGCCGGAGGTCAGGGTGTCCAGCAGCGCCGACTCCTCCAGCGCCAGCGGGGTGCCGTCGGCCCGGGAGTGCTGGATCAGCGGGTGCAGTTCGCGCCCGCCCAGCTCGCTCGCCCGGTACTCCAGGATGTGCGCGGCGGCCGGGTTGACCAGCACGCAGCGGCCTTCGAGGTCCACGCCGAGCACGCCCTCGGCGGCGGCGCGCAGGATCATCTCGGTCTGCTTGTGCTGGCGGCGCAGCTCGGCCTCGACGCCGAGCCGGCCGGAGAGGTCGCGGACCAGCAGCAGGAGCAGGTCGGAGGAGGAGGGCGAGTTCTCGCGGTACGAGTCGTACGGGGAGCGCGCGTAGCCGCGGCCGTCGCCGTCGTCGGCGAAGTCGTTGCCGGAGACCTCGACCGGGAAGGTGGTGCCGTCGGTGCGGTGGGCGGTCATCCGGACCGGGCGGTCGAGGGCCTCGTCGTCGCGGGTGGCCGGGCGCATCGAGCCGGGGATGCGGCTGGGGTCGAACTCGGGCAGCAGACCCAGCACGCCCATGCCGACCAGTGAGGTGCCCGGCGCCTGCAACGCCTGGACCGCCGCGCTGTTGGCGTCCACGACGGTGCCGTTGCTGTTCACCAGCAGCAACGCGTCGGGCAGGGCGTCGAGTATGGCGGCGAGGCGAGCAGCGCCTCGGATCGGCCTGCTGCTCACGTCGACAGGTCTCCTCGGCTCGGGGCAGCTCCTCCGGAGACGGCAGTATCTCATTCTTCTTTGCGGCGGGGTCGACCCGCCTAGTAACGTTGGCGGTGGTTGGTGCCGAGCCCCACGGTTGTGGCATCATCACTGACACACGGAACGGGTCCGCTCGCGCGGATGCGATCCATGTGGGGAGGCTTCGCCTAGTCCGGTCTATGGCGCCGCACTGCTAATGCGGTTTCGGGGTTATTCCTGATCGAGGGTTCAAATCCCTCAGCCTCCGCCAGTCGGGAGCCCCCGTCGACGATCTCGTCGACGGGGGCTCTTCGCGTTCCCGGACACAGTGCGGGTGCGGGTGCGGGTGCGGCCCGGAGCGGGGCCCCGAGCGCGGCCATGGCGGGGCCGGAAGGGGTCGGCGGGGGCCCGGATCAACCGATTTCGTCCTACGCCGCAGGTCATGTAATGTTGTCCCCGCAACGCCCCGGAGGCAACGTTCACCAGGGCGAGCGCTCATAGCTCAACGGATAGAGCACTTGACTACGGATCAAGAGGTTGCAGGTTCGAATCCTGCTGAGCGCACCAACCTTCGCAAGATCGGGTTCGCCCGCTCCTTGCGCTCATAGCTCAACGGATAGAGCACTTGACTACGGATCAAGAGGTTGCAGGTTCGAATCCTGCTGAGCGCACCATCGAGAAGCCCCCGGCCACC